>JALZAG010000106.1 GCA_030948445.1 Candidatus Dormiibacterota bacterium | reverse complement strand
GCACAGGTCGGCACGTCGGTCCCGTCCTTCACCGCCCAAGTGAACCAGATCGCTGATGCACTGTGGCACAGCTTCCGGCGCGGTGGCATCGTCAGCGAGCCCGCCAACGGATCACCGACCTACGTTGGCATTCCCACCTGCGTGGGACTCGACACCGGGCTCCCGACAGGCTCGCGCACCCCGAACCCGTTCACGCTCACATTGCCCCTCACCCTGCGCGGTACGGCGGGACAGCTCCCGGTGACCGTCTCGGGTCGCGTCGCCGTAGCCATCGTGGCGGACGGTGTTCAATGGGACTTCCACGACCCCTCGGGCGACGCCACCGTTCATGGGCAGGGTTCCACGGACCCGACGGCCCCGAACGGGACGCCAACCTACGACTCCGCCACGGGCAGCTGGCCTGACGTCGACGCGCGATGCGCGGTGTACCACCAGTACCGTGGTCTCGCGGCCGCCCCGGGCGCGACCATCACGGCAACCGAGCGGTTTCATATCGAGGTGTCGGGTGTCTACAGCACCGGCGCTGCATCGCCAGTGACCTTCGCGTACGCATATGCGCCGCCAGATTCACCGGTCGTCTGGACCACCGGCCCCTACCCGGTCTACCAGATCGAAGCGGTTCCCTACGCGCCGCGGCCCACCTGATTCAGAGGCCGATCAGACCGCGGGCGGCGTCTCGCCAGCCAGGAGCCGCCGCACCTCACCCACGTCGCGCTCGATCTGCGCCACAAGCTCGGCAACCTCCGGATACGCGCGCTCCTCGCGCAGGCGCTCGACGAAGACCGCGCGCACCTCACGCTCATAGAGATCGCCCGAGAAGTCGAGCAGGAACGCTTCGACGGTGAGGCGATCGCCGCCAAAGGTGGGGCGGTAGCCGACGTTGGTGGCCGCCGCGTGCCAGCCGCCGTCAACGCGCACCCACATCGCGTACACACCCGGCGCCGGCAGGCACTTGGTCACGCCGATGGACAGATTCGCCGTCGGGAAGCCGAGGTGACGCCCCACCTGTTCGCCGTGCTCGACGATCGCGTCCATGAAGTGCTGACGACCGAGCAGTGCGGTGGCTTGGCGCACATCGCCATCAGCGAGTAACGCCCGGATCCGCGACGACGAGACCGGCTCACCATCCACGCGCACCGCGTCCACGACGATCACCGGGAAACCGTGGCGCTCACCGTAGGCGCGAAGAAAGCCGAGGTCACCCTGCCGCTTGTGTCCCAGCGCGAAGTCGTGACCGACCACCAGCGCTGTGAGATCAAACGCCTCGCGGAGCATGTCGCAAAACTGCTCGGCGCCCCAGGCGCTGACGGTCCGCGTGAATGGCAGCACCACCAACCGATCCAGCCCGGAGGCCGCGAGGACGGCCTGCTTCTCCCCCACCGTCGTCAGTGATTGCGGGCAGTGTGCGGGGTCGAGGACGCACCGCGGGTGCGGGTCGAACGTCAACAGTGTGCTCTGAGCGCCACGTGCCGCCGATTCGGACTGTGTCGCGGCCAGCAGTGCCATGTGTCCCCGGTGCACGCCGTCGAAATTGCCGATGGTGAGGACGACCGGGGCATCCTCCTTGCGTCTGGTCGCCAACTCACTGTCGACGCGCATGCGCTAGGTGTTGAGGACCTTCGTCGGGCGCATCAGGTTGCCGGCGATCTCGCCGATGGCGATCAGCCGTCCGTCGGAGCTGTGCACTCGGCATTGGTTGCCGGCGGTCAGCTGCGGCGCGCGTGGCAGCCACACCGACTGCCCGCGCCCGATCATGGTCGCCTGCTGCGGCGCCAGGTCCACGCGCGGCAGAAACGCCACCGCACTGTCGAGTGGCAGCAACGCCGTGGTTGGATCGGGCAGGCTGGCCAACGCATCCGGGGTCACCGCATCGTCGATCGCCAATGGTCCGTACGCCGTGCGCGACAACCACGCGAGCAGCGCTCCCGTGCCGAGCCGCTCGCCGATGTCGGCGGCGAGCACGCGCATGTAGGCTCCCTTGCCGCTGACGACGGTGAGGTCCGCTTCAGCGAGCGGCCCCGGTCGGAAGGCGGTGACCACGATGCTCTCGATGTGAACCGTCCGCGCCTTGCGCTCCACCTCCTGACCACTGCGTGCCAGCTCGTACAGGTGCTTGCCCTCGTGCCGTACGGCCGAGTGCATCGGGGGAACCTGGTCGATGTCGCCGACGAACACCTCGGCGGCGCTGCGCACGTCGGACTCGGTGAGCATGGAGGCGTCCGCGCCGGTGACCACGGCGCCCTCGGTGTCGAGAGTGTCACTGACCTCGCCGAAGCGCACCACGCACCGATATGTCTTGCTCTGCTGGTGGAAGTAGTCGACCAGGCGAGTGGCCTGTCCAACGCAGACGGGGAGCAGGCCGGTGGCGGTGGGATCCAGGGTGCCGGCGTGGCCGACCCGACGCTCGTTGAAGATGCGACGTACCGCTCGGACGGCGTCGAATGAGGTCATCCCGGCGGGTTTGTCGATGGCGAGGATGCCGCTGTGCGTGGCGGCGGTGCTGCGCGCGCCCGCCAGGGTCGGCGTCACTGCGGAGACCGCAGCAGCTCCCGAGCGACGTCGAGGACGCGCGGCTCGAAGACCGCGAGTGGTTCGCGCAGTTCCGCCCCAGCGGCGCGGTGGTGCCCTCCACCGCCAAACGGCGTGCAGACAGCGGTGGCATCGTACGGATCGCGGGTACGCACGCTCAGCTTGGTGACGCCGGGCGAGTTCTCCTTGAAGAGCAGCGCGATCTCCATGGTGTCGATGCTCTGCAGCTGATCGATCACGCCTTCGGATTCCATCATGTCGGCGCCGGCTTCTTCGAGCATGGCCTGGGTGATCTGCGACCAGACCAGCCTCCCCTCGAACTCCGTGTGCAGCCGGGCCACCGCAAGCCCCTCGAGCATGATCTGTGGCACAGAGCGCGACTTGTAGCTCTTCAATGCCACCCATCCAGGGTTGGCGCCGGCTGCGACGAGGTCGGCACCAAGCCGGAGCGCGGTCTCGGTGGTGTTCTCGTGGCGGAAGCCGCCGGTGTCCGTGAAGAGCGCGGCGTAGAGGTTGGTGGCAACGTCCGCCGTGATCGGCGCACCGATGCTGGTGAGCAGTCGGTGGACCACCTGTCCCGTCGCGCTGGCGGCGGCCTCGATCAGGTTGATGGTGCCGAATCCCTCGTTGCTGACGTGGTGGTCGACATTGACCACAGTCCCGGTGCGCTGGATCAGCTCCTGCTTGTCACCGAAGCGGGCCACCGTCGCGCAATCGAACGTGAACAGCGCGTCGATGTCGCCGGCATCCTCGGAGATGGTGTCGAAGCCGGGCAGGTACTCCAGCATCCGCGGCAGCGGTGACGGCACCACCACCCGCACATCGCGTCCCAGCTCGCGCATCGAGAGCGCAAAACCCAGCGCCGACCCAAGACTGTCGGCGTCGGCGTCCTTGTGGGGCAGGCACGCAATGACCCGGGAGCTGTCGAGGACCCGGCGGATGTCTCCGACGACGTCCTCCAACTGCGGCCACGTGGTTGTCGTGGCGGTCATGTGGCTACCTCAGCGACAGTGTCGGCCTGGTCAGTCGGCGGGTCCAGCTCGCGGAGAACGCTGGCGATGTGGATGCTGTAGGCGATCGATTCGTCGAGCTCGAAGCGTAGCTTGGGCGCTGTCTTGAGACTCTCCAACCGCTCGCCGAGCTGGCCGCGCAGGTACCCCTCCGCGTGCCGCAGGGCCGTGACCACGGCGCGCCGCTCGCGCTCATCGCCGACCGCGCTCACCATCACCCGAGCGCTCTTCATATCGCGGGCCATCTTGACCTTGCTGATCGATGCCATCCGCACGCGCGGATCCTTCATCTCGATGAGCATCATCTGCGAGATCTCCTGGCGTAGCAACTCAGCGACACGCTCGCTGCGCGGCGGTCGCGTGCCATGCTGAGCGTGGCTGTGGAAGCTCGTCGGCATCTCCC
>JALZAG010000100.1 GCA_030948445.1 Candidatus Dormiibacterota bacterium | reverse complement strand
TGGCGGCTGGCCTTGGACTGGTGGCTGGTGCGTCGGGGCGACGTTCTCGGCAGCGGCGAGAGGGCGCGCGCCGCCGGGGACTGACGATGAGTGTGGCAACCGCAACAATTGGCGCCCGCCCACTGACGCTGCGCCGTTCGGTCAGCCCGCTCTTGGTCACCGCACTGGTCGTGGCCACCGGCTGGTCGGTGCTCGCAGGCGGTTGGAGTGACAGCACGGGCGGCGTTCTCCTGATCGGACTCGCCGGCGTCGTCGAGGGCCTGGTGCTGGCCCGTTGGAGGACTCCGCGGGCGATTGCCCTGGCGGCGTCCCCTGTATTGCTTTTGGTGAGCCTGCTGCCGAGCAACGCCGCGTCGCGGCCGGTGAGCCCCGGCACCGGCCTCGGTCACATCATCGGCCAGTACGCCACGGCCGCGGTCACCGGGCTTCTCGGCAACGCGCAGTGGGAGTTCAACGTCGCGCTGGGGGCGCTGCTCTGGGTGTGCGGTGCGTGGGCCGCCTGGTTCGCGGTGCGCGAGAAGCGGGGTGCCATCGCCACCGGCCCCTGCTGGGCGGTTATTGCCGTCAACGTCATCAACGCGCCGTCCACGAGCGGGGTCACCCTGCCGGCCGCGCTTGCCTCCGGTGCCGCGCTCCTGCTCATCGCCGCGGTACATCTCGACAGGCTGAGTGACAGCTGGCGGCAGCGCCGGGTGAGCGTGCTGCCCGGCACCGGTGGACGCTTTGCCACGGCGGCACTCTTCGGCGGGGCGTTGATCGTGCTGCTGGCGTTGGTGATCCCGCCACTCAGCAGCACGGACATCTCGGGCCGCCTGTTCGGCGGCGCCAACAAGGGCACCACTGGCCACGGCGGCCATTCGGGGGCGGGCAGCGGCAGCGGTGGCGCCACCGTGCGGTTCAGCTCCGCGACCATCCCGGGCGGTGCCCTGTCCCTGTCCGACACTCCCGTGCTCTCGTACACATCGAGCCTCTCCACTGGTGTGTACCTGCGAATGGAAACGGACAGCGTGTTCGACACAGGGAACTTCCTGCCCGCGCAGAGCGCCAACAACAACGGAGACGACACCCAGGAGATCCTCGATCCGCCCGGGGTCATCTCTCGGGATCGCACCGCCGCCGACGGTGGCGTGGGCGTGCAGCACGCGCCGGTCTCGCTGACCGTCCGCATGATCGACGACAGCTCGGACACCAACACCCTTCCTTTCGCAGGCGAACCCGACGCTGCATCGGTGGCCGCGCGGGTCAACGGTCTCACCGGCCCTGACCTCAACGGCCAGCTTCTGACCATCGACAGCGTGGAGAGTCTCCACTCGCTGATCGGCACCTCGTTCACCACCACAGCCACCGATTCGGCGGCGTCCGCAGACCAGCTGCGCCGCGCGAGCTCCACGTACCCGGGTTTCGTCACGCGTGACTTCCTGGACCTCACGGACGATTCGACGCACGGCGCGGCGGCGATCCACGCGCTGGCGGTGCAATGGACTCGCACCGCCACCAACGCGTACGACAAGGCGACCCTCATCGAGTCGACGCTGCGCAACCCGCAGTTATTCCACTACACGCTGTCCCCGCCGACGCCACCCCCGGTGAAAACGATCTGGCCCGTCACGTACTTTCTGACCGTTACCCACGCCGGCTACTGCCAGTACTACGCCGCAGCCATGGGCGCCATGCTGCGATCGCTCGGCATCCCCTCCCGGCTTGTCAACGGCTACGGCCCCGGCACCGCACCCAACGCCGCCACGCGACGTACCACCGCAGAGGACAGTTGGAATGTCAGTAGCAACGACGCGCACACCTGGGTGGAGGCGTACTTCCCGCCCTACGGCTGGATCCCGTTCGAGCCCACGCCGCCATCGCAGGCCGGCGACTACCAGCCATTCGGGCGGGGCGCCCTCGGTGCGGTCGGAGTCCCCGGCAGCGGCACCACTCCGGTGGCAACCCCGAGGGCGCTGACGTCCACGCCCAACGCACAGGCCGCGCTGGGCACGGCGGCATCGCCCTCGGGCGGCGGCCGCACCGCGCTCATGAGCGTGGCCGGCTTCGTGGTGGCGCTCCTCCTGATGACCACAGTGTTCGCGGCGTGGTTCCTGCGCCCGCGCAACATCCGGGGGGTGTGGCGGCGCGTCGGCATCATCGGTCGCTTACTCGGGGTGCCCCGTGACCGCGCGCTCACCTTCGGCGAGTACGTCGACCACCTCACCGCCGCGCTTCCCGGGGCAGGATCGGCCGCTTGGCCGCAGCGACTGGGCGCTGGCCTCCGCGACATCGCGGTGATCAGTGACCGCACCTTCTACTCGCTCTCCACGCAAGCACCAGACCAGGACAACCTGAAGCGCTCGTGGCGACGTGTGGCGCTACTTGCGCCGCGCCTCAGCCGCCGCCCCGCCCGACCTCACGCCGCGCCCTGAGGACCGCTCAACGACCTGGCGCTGACGTCGATGGACATCAGGTCGTGGGCGAGCAGCGCTCCCGCCACGGTCCCGCGATTGCGCAGGTGACTGAGGACGAAGCGCGTGTCGGGGAACTCTGCGATCAGCGCTTCCAATTCACCCCGCCAGAGGTGGCCGCCCTCGGTGGGACCGTCCCACCCGGTGCACTCGCACACCATGACGTCGGCCGATGCGATGGCGCGGCGCAGCCCCGCACACAACGTGGTGTCGCCACTGAACCCGATGACGGCTGCGTTGCCGCGCTGCACGGTGTAGGCCAGCGACGGCCCGGTGCTGTGCACCACTGCGTGGGCGCGCAGCGTGTACCCCTCCACCTCGGCGGTGGCGCCATCCTGGAGCACGACCCAGCGCAGCTGCAGCCGATCCTGGATGAGCTCCACGAGGTGACGCCCGTAGCCGGTGGAGAGAAGACGCAGCACGTACTCGCGGGTGCCGGGTGGTCCGGCCAACGTGAGCCCCGGCCGCAGCTCGCCCGCGAAGGCGCGCGCCCCCAGCAACATCGGCAGCATGTAGGTGTGGTCGGCGTGGAAGTGCGTCACCAGCACCACGTCGATCGCCGCCACGGCCATACCCGCCCGTGGCAGCAGCGCCTGTACGGGTGACCCGCAGTCGATGAGCACGCGGTCGTCGACGACGTACGCGGCGTTGCAGCCGCAGCCGCTGAACGCATCGCCGCTGCCCACCACGGTGAGTCGCGTGCTGTCCTCAGGCATGCGGTGATGGTTTCGCCGTGGGCGGCGGCAGAGTCGACGCCAACCCCTCCTGGACGAAGCCCCAGTCGAGCAGCCGTCGTGATTGGCTGTAGCTGTAGGGAGCATTGAGAACCACAGAGATGAGGCGATGCCCGTCGCGCACCGCCATGGCCACCTCGCAATAGCCGGCAGTCCCCGTCCACCCTGGCTTGATGCCGACAGCGGGCGGGTACATCGAGAGCAGCAGGTTGATCGACTGCAGGTAGAACTCGGGGTGCGCCGCGCTGGCAGCCAGGTCAATGGAGCGCAGAGCGACGATCTCTCGGAACACGGGGAACCTGCGCACCGCGGCGGTGGCGATCGCCGCCATGTCGTATGCAGACGAATACTGCTGAGGATCGTCCAACCCCACCGGGCTGGTGAAGTGGGAGTCGTTCAAGCCGAGCGCTGCCGCCTGCGCGTTCATCGCGCCGACGAAGCGCTCGGTCCCGACGGTGTCGCTGGCGATCGCGTTGGCGGCGTCGTTGGCGCTCACCAGGAGCATCCCGGTCAGCAGCTCTCTGACCGTCAGCGTCTGACCGGGGACCAGGCCCATGCGGCTCTCGTCCCATGCGAGGTGGACCGCGTCGGGCGTGACCGACACTCGCTGCGACAGGTCGAGGTTCTCGAGTGCCACCAGCGCGGTGAGCACCTTGGCTGTGCTCGCCGGCGGCAGGTGGGCATGGGCGTCGTGCTGCCACAGGATGGTGTTGGAGTCGATGTCCACGAGGATGCCGCCGCGCGCTGTGACCACCGGGGGGGCGGGTGAGGTTGCCGCAGTCGCGAAGTGAACGGGCTGGTTCAGGACCTTCATCCCGTACCACGCCGAGCGCGGCAGGTCGGAGGCGGTGTTGGTGGCCGCCCGGGCGCGGAGCGTCGCGGCCGGTCCGGTGCGTCCGCTCACCACCGCAAGCGTGCAGATCGTCGCCAACACGACGAGGACCGCGAGAGTGCTGGGACGGCGGAGTACGAACGGCATCGCGACGGGCCGATGGTACGTCAGGATGGAGCCGCATCTCCG
>JALZAG010000073.1 GCA_030948445.1 Candidatus Dormiibacterota bacterium | reverse complement strand
TCCTCGACGATGGGCGCGATCATCTTGCACGGCGAGCACCACGACGCCCAGAAGTCGACGAGCACGGGCACGTCGGAGTCCAGGACCTCCTGCTTGAAGTTGGTGTCGGTGACGGTGAGGGGGTGGGACATCGATTTCTCCTGGTGGGGCGCCGAGGGGACGGACACCTCCATTCTGGCAAAGGGTCGGATTGTGCGGGGTCAGTCCTTGGCGGGGGACGCGGGTTTGCTGGATCCGCCGGCCTTGGGAGCCGGCGTGGGGGCGGGGGAGTCGGTGGTGGTGGGCGCGGGTTTGGAGGGCTCCGGGGTTGGGCCCGAGGCGGGCTTGGCCCCGTCCGCGGTCGCGGGCGCAGGCGACGCTGCCGCTGTTGCCGGCGTCGAGCGGCTGTCGGTCTTGTAGAAACCGCTGCCCTTGAAGAGGATGCCGGCGGGGTAGAAGAGGCGCGCGCCCGCCCCGCCACAGTCCGGGCAGTCCGCCTGCGGGGGGTCGCTCATCCGCTGTTGTGTCTCGAACTCGCGCTGACACGACTGGCAGCGGTAACCGTAGGTGGGCAAATCGTCTCCTGGTGGGCGCTCTCTCTACCTACCCGGTGGCCGGGCGCTCCAAACGCCGCTGTCAATTCTCCCAGGGGCCGCGGCGCATCCGGAGCAGGTGCCCCTCCAGGCGATGCGACGGGACTGTGCCGCTAGCGATACCGCGGGCCTGTTCGGTCCCGTTGACGTGGAGCCGGGCCACCCTCCGCTCCGCGCGCAGGAAGCGCCGCAGCGCCACGTTGATCAGCTCACTGCGGCTGAGAGGCGACCCGCGAGTGTGGGCGTTGAGCGCCTCCAGGATGTCGTCGTCCACGGAGATGGCGATGCGGCGGGACATGCGCAGATCGTACGCGGCTGGGGGTGGCCGGCATCCGGGGCGAGCGCCGGGTCAGCGTCCGAGCCGCGCCAACAGTGCGCGGGCCACCGCCTTCTCAGAGTCGACATTCATGCCACTGGGGTCGAGCACCTGGATGTCGGCGATCTCATGGCCCTGCAGGACGAACACGTCGGGCACCGACGGCTGCACGAATGCCATGTCGCCAAGACCGGTGATGAACTTGCTTGCCGGGACGTTTGGCGAGAGCGTGGTCTTGAAGTAGTCGAGCGCGGCCGCGGGCGTGGCCATGCGAAGGATCCGAATCTGGACGATCAGCTGGGGCCCCGATGTGGCCTCGGCCCGTGCATTGCTCACGTCGACGCCCGGCGCGTAGCCAGCCCGACCGCCGTTGGCCATGAGGGGCCCGATGTTGCGGCCCACAGCCGCTGCCAGCTCGGTCGCCGGGAGAAGGCTGGCGGCGTAGTCGCCGTGGACAAACGCCTCCAGGCCGAGCGCTGCGCTCGACGGCAGGGTGGGCAAGGCATCGCCGTTCCGCGACCAACGGACGGCCCCCAGGGTGGTGGTGCCGTCGCGCAGGGTGCATTGATAGGTCATGTCGGCACCGCGGCCCTCGAGGTAGCTGGCGGTGACGTCCACCTTCTGCACCGACGGGTCATAGGCTGGGTTGCTGAGCGTTCCCGTTCCCGTGCCCCCGCCGCCGCGATGGATGGCGATGGCCCCGAGGCCCTCGAGGGTGTAGTTGATGTCTGTAGCGTCGTATGAGTAGCCGTCGAGGAACACTTCCACCACCACGTGCGGCAGCGGCGTGTGCCCGAAGGGGACGCCGTCGACCACCATGTCCGCCGTGGCCACGCGGCGCGACAGGTCGATCGCGAACTGCACGGTTGCCGTGCCGGTGCCGTGCGCGTTGATCCACCGGCCCTTCCAGGTGCCGTCATAGGCGCTCGAGAGTCGTTGCAGGACAGCGCTCGGGATGCGCTGGGTTGCGGGCACTGCCGCATCGCCGTGGAGCGTGTCATGGATGGTTGCGGCGGCTGCCGCGGTCGTGCTCGGTGAGCTGGAGGGCATCCCGCAGGCAGCGCAGAGGAGAGCGAGGCCCACGCCGCCCAGGAAGCCGCGTCGATCAAGAAGGTGCGTGCACAGCAGCGAACGCAGTTGCTCGTCGTGCGCTTCGAGGACGCTCACCCAACCAGGGCGACTGGACGTTGGTCTCGGAGCCATTCGCAGCCCCCTCGATGCGATGGTCGAAGGAGCGCAGCGTAGCCTCTGCCAGCGCCGCCGTCCACGGGCTGTCGAACCCGGTCAGAGCGGCGACAGCACCAGGCCGGTGGGGACCTTGGGGTAGAAGTACGTCGACTTCTGCGGCATCACCTCACCGGCGTCCGCGACAGCGATCATCTCCGCCGTCGTCGCTGGATTGACGACGAATCCGAGCACCGCCTCACCGGCGACGACGGCACGCTCGACCTCCCCGAGAGAGCGCGAGTACGCAAGTGCGCCCTCGTGGATCGCCGCCGCGTCGGCGCCCGCCGGGTCGAGGACGTTCTCCTGCAGCACCACCACGTCGAGCGCCTGGCGCGGGGAGCTCGTCGGCTGGCGTGGCCGCGACAGGACCGCGGCGCCGTCGCGGGCGCGCACCGCGAAGGCATGATGTTGGTCTCGCTCCGCGGCAGCCGCCGCCCCAGCCGCCGCGAGGTCCGCGCTGGGCGTGACCTCCCAGCCATCGTCGAGACGCATCCAGAGGTCGTCGAGGCTGAACGCCACGCGCGGCCGGGGGAGCAGCAAGCGGTGCGTGGGGAGCAGGCTGGTCCCGGGGTCGGCGGCGTCGCAGAGATACACCATGGCGAACTGCGAGTCCGCCTCGGGTCCGTCGCCCGCCTCGGCGCGCTCAGCCGCGTAGGCTGCCGCGGTCTCGTAGCGGTGGTGGCCGTCGGCGATGTACAGCCGCGCCGAGGCCATCGCGTCATGGATGGCTGCCACCCGCGTCGGGTCGTCCACGACCCAGAGCAGGTGCTTCTCCGAGCCGAGCTCGCCGTCGGTGCGGCCACCAGCGGCCGCCGGCGTGGCGGTCACCTGGGCGATGGCGGCGTCGAGCCCGGTCCCTCCCTGCCAGACCGCGAACACCGGGCTGGTCTGGGTGGCGGTGGCCCGCATCAGCGCGAGCCGATCCTCCTTGGGACCGCGCAGGGTGTGCTCGTGGGGGCGCAGGTCGCTGTGCTCCCAGGCGGTGGCCCGGACCCTGGCGATGATTCCGCGGCGCACCTGGGGCGAGCCATCGGGGGCTGCGAAGTGGTGCTCGGTGACGTAGAAGGCCGGCTGCGGGTCCCTCACCAGCACACCGAGGCTGAGCCAGGCCTCGAGGTGCTCGGCGGCCCGCGTGTAGCGGTCGACCACCCCGGGCCGGTCCTCGGGGAGATCCTGCCCGAAGTCGATCCGCACGATGTTGCGCAGGTCGCGCCCGTACAGCTCCTCACGCTGCTGGTTGCCGATCACATCGTAGGGAGGCGCCAGGACGCCACCGAGGCGCACGACATCGGGGTTGAAGCGGATCCCGCGCAGGGGCCGGACGTCAGCCATCGGCAGAGTCTGCGTGAACCGGCACTGCCGGCAGCGGACCGAGCTGGTGGGTCAGGCGGCGCCAGCGCGAAATTCGCAGGGAGTGCGTCCCCCCGCCTCGGTCTCCCTTCCTGAAAGGCAGGTGCTCTCTCGTCAGCCGTACGACCGCCGACCCACAGATAGAAACGTCCCTGTGGACGATTCCTTGCGCTTCCCGCTGCGCGATCGCTTGCTGTGCTCGCCGCCGCCGGGCCAGTCCAGCCACGAT
>JALZAG010000051.1 GCA_030948445.1 Candidatus Dormiibacterota bacterium | reverse complement strand
CGACACAACGCCAAAGTTGGTGCGCGCGCTCCGCGCCCTCGGATACGACCCGCCCGAGGTGTCGATGTGACCACCCGTCCGCTGGTGACGTCATCCCAACCGGTGTGGTGGGAGGCGGCACCGCTCCTCGCGCAGCCTCCGTTGCCGCGTCGCGCGGAGGTGGTCATCGTTGGCGGGGGCATCACCGGGGTTGCACTGCTCGACGCGCTGCGCCGTCGTGACATCGACGCCGTGCTTCTCGAGCGCGACCACCTCGCCGCAGGCGCCAGCGGCCGCAACGCAGGCTTCCTGCTCGCGGGCGCGGCAGAGAACTACGCCCGCGCCGTGGAACGCTACGGGCGCGCCACCGCCGCCGAGGTGTGGGCGTTCACCATCGAGAACCACGCGCTCATCGGCGCCGCCGCGATTGGTCGCGGTGCTTCACACCACGTCGTCGGCAGTGTCGTCGCAGCGCTCGATGCAGCCGAGGCCGCGAGCCTGGAGGAGTCGGCGGCGCTGCTTGCGGATGACGGTCTCCCCGGCAGCATCGCCGCCGCGGGCGATGTCCCCGGCGCACTCTGCACCCTCGTCAACCCAAACGACGGTGAGATCGACCCGGTCCGCCTGGTCAGGGGCATCGCGTCGGCCCATGCCGATCGCGTCCATGAGGGACGCACGGTGGTTGCTGTCGAAGATGGCGCAAACTCTGCCACCGTGCGCTTGGGTGATGATCTCATCGAGGCAGCGGCCGTGGTGTTGGCGACGAACGCCTGGACGCCCCAGCTGCTGGCGGACATCCGGATCACTCCTGTGCGAGCACAGATGCTCGCATCCGCACCCGCATCCAGGTCGATTCCGCGACCCGTGTATGCGGAGTGGGGTCACCGCTACTGGCGACAGCGTGATGACGGCACCGTCCTGGTTGGCGGTTTCCGAAACCGAGCGGTCGCCGAGGAGGTTGGCTACGAACTGGCCACCACGCCGCTGCTGCAGGCGCACCTGGACACGCAGTTGCGAGCGCTTGGCGTGAGCGCCCCGGTGACGCACCGTTGGTCGGGAACCATGGGCTTCAGCGAGGATGGCCTGCCTCTCGTTGGACGGTCCCCGGGCGGTCAGCGCATCCACGTCTGTGCGGGCTACACCGGTCACGGCATGGGGTTCGCGGTCCATGCGGCCTCCGCGCTGGCGCGGAACATCCTCGATGGCGACGGCCTCCCAGGGTGGTTGGACGTCGCCCGATTTGCCCGCGTCTGAGACCTCAGTCGGCCGCTGCCGGTACAGCAACCCACGCGGGTAGGGCCACCACGAAGGTGGCCCCATGTCCGAGCTCTGACTCGACCCGGATGGTGCCCTGGTGGGCGGCGACGACATGGCGGACGATGGCGAGTCCCAGCCCCGATCCCTCACCATCCCGCCGCCGCGAACTGTCGGCTTTCCAGAACCGCTCGAAGATTCGCCCGAGGTCGTCTGACCTGATGCCCACCCCCGTGTCCGTGCACCGCAACTCCACCTGGTCGCCAGGTGTGGCCCGCGCGGCGATGGCGATGGTCCCGCCGGGTGGTGTGAACTTGACTGCGTTGTGCACGAGGTTGCGCAGCACGTGTTGGAGGTGGGAGACGTCGCCGCGAATCGACGGGATCTCAGCGGGGACGTCGAACCTCAGGGTTATGTGCTTGTCCTCGATGAGAGGACGCAGCCGGTCCACCGCGGTGAGCAGGTCGACCACCGGCACGGCTTCGGCCGGCTCAGCGCGCTGCTCACCCTCGAGCGCGCTGAGCTCGAGGAGCTCTTCGACCATCTGCGACATCTGCGCGACCTCCAGCCCGATCCGATGAACGAACTCCCGGGCGGCCGGGCCGTCTTCAAGCGCCCCTGACTGCAGCGTCTCGGTCATCAGCCGCATCGCCGTCAGTGGCGTACGCAGCTCGTGCGACACGTTGCTGATGAAGTCCCTGCGCATCTTCTCGAGGTGGCGGATGCGTGTCTCGTCGCGCACCCAGAACAGGACCCCCGCTTCCGGATGTGCGAGCCGCCGGGCTCGGACGGCGAGCTCGCGGTCAGCGGTGCTCCACTGCGCCTCGATGACCTCATCGCGCTGCAGCGTCGAGGCCAGCAGACGCACCAGCCGGTAGTCACCGCACTCCGCGATTGTCCGGCCGATCGCATTGGCGCGGAGGTCGAGGTGACGCAGCGCCGTCGGGGAAGCGAACCGGACCACGCCCGCCTGATCCACCAGCAGAAGGCCCTCGTCGGACCCCTCGAGGACTTCGGCGAGCACGCCCGCGAGCCGCATCGCCTCAGTCCAGTCGCCATCCATGAATCGAGCATAGGCGCCGCTGGTTCGTCCACGCCCGAATCGAGCGGGTTAATCGGTGCTTAACCACCCCACAAAGTGCCGACAACAGGCCGTGCGCGAGCATGACTGACGTGCGGTTGCAAGTGAGTGAGCGTTCAGGACACGTCACTCGTCGAAAGGAGAGAGGGAACATGGTTGTATCGCGCTGTCTGGGGGTTGGCGCCGTGGTGGCGGCGATGCTCACCGTCGCTGCGTGTGGTGACTCCACGAGCAACAGCAGCGGGCCGGCGGCCACCGCCGTGGTGGCCACGCCAAGTGCGGTGGCCACCTGCGCCACCGGCTCCATCAGCGCCGATGGCTCCTCTGCCATCAAGGCCCTGATCCAGAAGGCCGCCGACGAGTACCAGGCCAAGTGCTCTGGAGCCACCATCACCGTGGCGGCCACCAACTCATCCACGGGTGTCACCAAGGCAGCGGCGGGCACCGTCGACATCGGAGACAGCGATATTCCTGCCACCCTGGTGCAGGGCGTCGATGCCAGCACGATCGTTGACCATCCCGTCGCCATCGTCCTCTTCGCGGTTGTCGTCAACTCCGGTGCCGGCGTCACCAGCCTCACGCTTGCCCAGGTCCGGTCGATCTTCAGTGGTCAGACCACCAACTGGTCCCAGGTGGGAGGCGCCAACCTGCCCATCGCCGTGTTCGAGCGCACCCCTGGTTCGGGCACGAGGTTCACCTTTGACAAGGACGTCATGCAGGGCACCAACGAGATGACCAGCCCCGCGCAGACGGTCAACACCACCCAGACGCTCGTCACCGCGATGGCCAGCGCTCCGGGCGCGATCACCTACCTCACCAACTCCTCGGTGACGGCCGCGAGTGGCCTGATCGCGGTGAAGATCGACGGAGTCGACCCCACCGGTGCGCACGCCGCCGACGGTACCTACCCGTTCTTCTCCCACGAACACTGCTTCACCAAGGCCCAGCCGAGCCTCCTGGTGCAGTCGTTCCTGCAGTACATCCAGAGCACGGCGTTCCAGACTGGCTCACTCACCACGCTGCATTACCTGCCGCTCAGCACGACCTCACGTCAGGCTGCGGTCGACCACTAGTCTTCGCGTCCTGTGACCAGCCTCCCTGCCGCGATCGAGCCGGCGTCGTCGCTGTGGCGGCGCCGGCTTCGCGTGGAGAGGATCTCCCGCACCGGCTTCGGCGCGGCCGCCGCCATGAGCCTGGTGGTGGTGGGCCTGGTCATCGTCTTCCTCACCATCCACGCGTGGCCGGGTTTCGTTCACATCGGCCTCGACAACTTCTTCGGCTCGGCTACCTGGGATCCCGAGGGTGCGTACCACTCGACGACCAGCGGATTCCCGTTGCCACGTTTTGGGGCGCTGACGCCGATCGCCGGATCGCTGATGGCGGTCGGGCTTGCGCTGGTCATCGCGGTCCCGGTGGGCCTGGCCCTGGCCATCACCATCGTCGAGACCGGCCACGGAATCGGCGAGCGCGTCCTGCGGCCTGCCATCGAGCTCTTTGTCGGGGTGCCCTCGATCGTCTACGGCTACATCGGCCTCATCCTGCTGGTGCCGCGGCTGCAGCCGTTTGCGCCCCCCGGCGGCGCCGGGTACGGCTTCGGCGCCGCGGCGATCGTGCTGGGGGTGATGGTCGTCCCCACCATCGCCACCCTGAGTGCAGACGCGCTTCAGGCGCTCCCGGGTTCCCTGCGTGAGGGTTCGTTCGCGCTCGGCGCCACGCGCTGGCAAACCCTGTGGCGGGTGCTCATCCCCGCAGCTCGGCCCGGGATCATCAGCGGGGTGGTGCTCGGCTTCGCTCGAGCGATGGGGGAGGCTCTTGCGGTGGCGCTGGTCATCGGCAATGTCGCCCAGCCGCCGCAGCTGCAGAAGGGCCTCAGCTTCCTCGTCCAACCCGGAATGACCATGACCACCACGATCACTGACGGGATCAGCAACCTCGGGGCCAATCCCAAGGCCGAGGCGGCCCGGTACATGCTCGCCCTGGTGCTGCTGCTGATCACCTTCGGCTGCGTCAGCGCTGTTCGAATGGCACAGCGCCGGGGTCAGGTCACCTCGTGAATCAGCGCGCCCGGGTCACCAACGCCGTCGCCTTCGTGGCCATCCGCGGCCTGGCCGCGATCTTCCTCGGGCTGGTCGTCTGCGTGCTCCTCTACACCGTGGTCCAAGGCCGTTCCGAGCTGGTCCGCGGCGCCTTCTACACCAACTCTCCGATCACTGACGGGCCGGGAAGCGGCGCTGGACCGCAGATCTTCAACACGTTCTACCTTCTCATCCTCACGCTCATCCTCACCATCCCAACCGGTCTTGCCTCGGGCATCTACTTCGCCGAGTACGCAGGCACGGGCCGGATCGTCAACGCTGTCAGGCGCGCCACGGAGACCCTGGCGACGCTGCCATCCATCGTGGTCGGGCTCTTCGGCTACGCGCTGTTCGTGCAGGCCACAGGCAGTCACCCCTCGCGACTCGCAGCGGCGCTGGCTCTGACCGTCATCTCGTTGCCCTACGCCGTGCGCATCACCGAGGACGCACTGCGTTCGCTTCAGCCAACGCTTCGCGAGAGCAGTCTCGCTCTCGGTGCCACCCGCTGGCAGACGATCACCCGGGTCCTGCTCCCCGCGGCGCTGCCACAGCTCGTCACCGGCGTGATCCTCATCGCAGGTCGCTGCTTTGGGGAGTCGGCTGCGATCCTCTTCACGGGGACGGTGGGGACACCGACTGCCCACGGCAACTACAGCCTCAACCCCTTCCTGCCCGGCGATACACTGGCCGTCAACCTCTACGTCTTCCGCAGCCAGGTGGAGCCCGGCACTGTGCCCGACGCCACCGCCTACGCCGACGGCGTGGCGGCGCTGCTCATCCTCCTGGTGTTGGTGTTCAACATCGCCGCTCGTTTCATGGCACGCCGAACAGTTCGCCGCCTACAAGGAGCCGTCTAGATGTCAGCCGAGTTCCGGATCCAGCTTGGTTCCGATATGGTCCCTTCAGTGGCGACAGAGGTGCTCCCATCGCCGGCCGTCGAGACGCACGGCCTCGACGCGTGGTACGGCGATTTCCAGGCGCTGCGCAAGGTCGACTTCTCTGCCGCCAAGGGCAGGATCACCGCGATCATCGGCCCCAGCGGGTGTGGCAAGAGCACCCTGCTGCGTGCGCTCAACCGCATGAACGACTTGGTGCCCGGCTACCGCAGCGAGGGAGAGATCGTGCTCGACGGCACCCCCGCTCCGACCGATGCGGCAGGCGTCATCGCGCTGCGACGCCGCATGGGGATGCTCTTCCAGCGCCCCAATCCCTTCCCGATGTCCATCTTCGACAATGTTGCGTACGGCTTGCGGTTGGAACGCCGGCTGTCGAAGCGAGAGCTCGCGGAGCCCGTTGAGCGCGCCCTGACCCGCGCCGGGCTGTGGGATGAGGTCCATGATCGCCTCGACCGCTCTGCCCTCGGACTGTCTGGTGGCCAGCAACAGCGCCTCTGCCTGGCAAGGAGCCTGGCGGTCGACCCCGAGGTGATCCTCATGGACGAGCCGACGTCGGCGTTGGATCCGATCGCAACCCTGCGCGTCGAAGAGTTGATGCGCGGGTTCCGCGATGACGTCACCATCATCATCGTGACCCACAACATGCAACAGGCCGCCCGGATCAGCGACGTCACCGCGTTCATGTTGATGGGGGCCGGCCGCGCCGGTGAGCTGGTGGAGATGAACACCACCCGTGAGCTCTTCAACCGCCCACAGGACAGGCGCACCGAGGACTACATCACCGGTCGATTCGGGTGATGGAGCCACTGGCTCATCCGCATCGCCCTTCGCTGGAGAGTGAGCAGCGCCAGGTACGGGAGCTCGTGCTCGAGATGGGCGAGATGGTGGACGCTGCGATCACGCAGGCAACAGGCGCGCTGGTCGACCGGGACATCGACATGGCATCGCGCGTGCTGCTGGGTGACGGAGCCGTCAACGCCCGCCAGGCCGAGGTGCACGAGCACTGCCTATCGGTCATCCTCACTCAAGCGCCCGTGGCCCGCGATCTGCGTGAGATCCTCGGGTTCCTGCACATGTCGGACGAGCTCGAGCGCATGGGCGATCACTGCGTCAACGTGGCTCGGATCGCGCGCAACCTCGCCGATCTGCCGCCGCTCGCGTCTCCCGTCGACCTTGCCGTCCTCTCACGGACCTGCGCCGAGCAGGTGCGTGAGATGCTCAACGCGCTGGTGGCGCGCGACGTCGACCGCGCGCGCGAGATAGCGTCGCGGGACGACCGAGTGGACCGCATCTACCACCGCATCGTCGACGATATCCTGCAGATGATGGTGTCAGAGAGTCGCAACGTCTATGTGGGTACCCAACTCATCCTCGTGGCGATGAACCTGGAGCGCATCGCCGACCGCGTTACCAACCTGGCAGAGGACTTGGTCTTTCTGGAGACCGGGAACGTCGAAGAGCTGGGCTGATGACCACCCTGGCACGCAGCCCCAAGCGAATTCTCATCGTCGAGGACGAACCGAACATCAGCCAGACCCTGCGATACAACCTCACGCGCGAGGGGTACGAGGTGAGCGAAGCGGCAACCGGCACCGTGGCGATCGAGCTCGCCCGTCAGCGTCGCCCGGACCTCATCCTGCTGGACCTCATGCTCCCGGAGATGACTGGGCTGGAGGTGTGCCGAGTGCTCCGCGCTGAGATGAACACGCCGATCCTGATGCTCACTGCCAAGGCGAGTGAGCTCGACAAGGTGGTTGGGCTTCAGGTCGGCGCGGATGACTACGTGACCAAACCCTTCTCGCTCAACGAGCTGCTCGCGCGTGTCGCCGCGATGCTCCGCCGCGCGGACTTGACCGGCGGTCAGCCGCAGGTGTCCGGCGAGGTTGAGGACTTTGGGGGTTTCCGGCTCGATCGCGCAGCCCGCACAGTCCGTGTCGACACGGACAGCCTGCACCTGTCACCGAAGGAATTCGATCTGTTGTCGCTTCTGCTCGCCAACGCGGGCAGGGTTCTCTCGCGGTCCACCATCATCCACCGGGTGTGGGGTAGCAAGTTCTTTGGTGACCATAAGACGGTCGACGTGCACATACGCTGGCTGCGCGAGAAGTTCGAGCGGTTCAACACACTGCCGTTCCGCATCACGACTGTGTTTGGAGTCGGGTACCGGCTTGATCGGCTCGACTCCGAGGATATCCCGGCCACAACTCTGAACGAGAAGCCAACCCCGGCTTAACCGCTCTCCACGTACGCTGACTGCGTGGTCAGGCCCCCCGCCGGAATCGTTGATCGTTTGACGACGGCTCGGGGTGTGTCGGTTCTTCCCGACGGCCATCGCGCCGACGCCATCGAGGTGGTTGGCCACGCCGGCCTGGCAATTCAGCGCGAGGGGGGTTCCCCCACGCGACACCACCTCGACGACGCCGTCGCCGCCGGTGTGGACCGCGTCGAGCTCGACGTCTGCAGCAGTGCCGACGGAGCGCTGGTGGTCCTGCACGACACGTCGCTGGCCGATGGTCGTACGGTCGGGGAGCTCGACCTGGCGGAACTGCGCCGGGCCGACCCCGAGTTGCTCACCGTCGACGAGGCGGTGGAGCACCTGGGCGGCCGGGCCCCCCTCCTTCTTGACATCAAGTCAGCGCGCGCTGCACAGGGTCTTGGGGCCTGGTTCCGTGCCCGCCACGACACCGACGATTTCGCCACCTGTACTGAGAACCTTCCGTGGCTGATTCAGCTGCGATTCGCAGCGCCCAGCGTGGAACGGTGGCCCTCCTTGCCCGATATTGGCGAGCGCAGGACTCACCACGTACAGCGTGTGATGGTGGGGCTCTGGCGCAGCCACGCCAGCGTCAGCGGGCTACGCCGCGGTGCCGCGGACATCCACCGCGCGGCCCTGCAATTGCGTCGGGCTCCCGGCGAGAGCGTTGGCCGCCTGGGCGGTCTTCCCTGGCGTGGACGCCTGCCGCAGGACATCCGTCAGACGTGCGCTGACACAGCGGCCGCGGGGATCTGCGTGCACCACTGGGTGGTGTCCGACCAGCTCGTCGCCGAGGCGCACACCCTCGGCCTCCACGTCAACACCTGGACGGTCAACAACCCGTTCGCAGCACGCATGGCGGCTGAGGCCGGTGTGAATTCCATCACCACCGACAGGGTCGACCTGGTGCGGCTGGCGCTCCGATCCCACGCGCAGCACGATCCCGGGATCGCGTTACCGGGCCGGCTCAGGGAGGAGGGGCATACCTAGCGGCGGTGATCCGCCCGGCATCGATCTCGACCGTCCAGGTGGAGCCCTTCTCTGCTCTCTGCGACAGCAGCGGCACGCCGCTGGAGATGATTAGACCGAGCAGGTCGGCGAGGACGTCGCCGTGGGTGCACGCCACCACCGGCGACTCGCCCGACGACAGTCGTCGCAGCACTGCGGCGGCATCCCCACCCTCGTAGAGTGCCCGCAGAGTCACCACAGGGAGCTCACGCTGCCGCGCCAGGGGAAGAACGGTCCCGACGCACCGCAGCGACGGGCTGGAGAAGACAGCGGCCGCCGGATTGGCCGCCAACACCCCCGGCAAACGCTCGGCCTGGCCACAGCCGCGATCCGACAGTGGTCGGAGGTCATCGTGATGGTTCCACGCCCCGCGGTCACCGGCGTGTGCGTGACGGACGAAGTGGATCAGCTGCGCAGCCATCGCCAGCCATCAGGACGCGATGCCTTGTCCCAGGCGTCCCGCCACTGCTCGTCGGCCTCGCCAATGCGTCTCAGCTCGAGTGCGGCGAGCTCGCCGGCGATGAACGACACACCGTTCACCGCCTGCGACTGTCGCTGCAGCCACTGGCGCGTCACCACCGCGTCGTGGTGCTCACCGAGCACCGTCTGCAGGGTCGCGAGCCGCGCCGCGCACTGCGCTGCCGGTTCACCGGCCGCCGGAATGCACATGTCCGCGGCGTACCGCGCTCTCTTGGCGAGGATGCGGATGCGGTGTAGCTGGGCGTCATCGGGTGACTTCCCATTCGCCTCCACGTAGGCACGCAACCGGCGCCACGGCCTCCGGGCAAGGCGCGCCGGGCCAGCCTGGTCGTCGTCGCTCCTCCACCTCGGGGATGTCACGGCGATCACCACGTCATCGATCACCTTCACGTACCCGGGCATGCTGAGCTCACCCAGGAGCTCGGCGCGCGCTGCGTTGAGTTGATGGCGGGCGATGTCGACCAGAGGCAGAGCGGATGGTCGCTCGGTCTCTGGCAGCAGGGCCACCAGCCCGCCGAGGCGTTCGACCATGACCTCGCCGTCGCGCACCAGGCCGAGTCGTGTCGCCAGGACGCCGAGCTCCGCGCGCAGTGCGTCCGCCCACGCGCGGTCCAGGAGCGGCGTGAAGGTCTGCAGGTCGCTCCGCAGTCGGCGCAGCGCGATGCGCAGCTTGCGCAGCGCATCAGGTGACCCAGCAGGCAGCTCGCAGTCGAAATACAGCCACTGGATCAGTGACAGCGTGGTACTGCGCCCGAAAAGGTCTCGCGCCCCTGCCGCGTGTCCATTCCGGAGTACCACGCGCGGCGCGCGTACCAGATGCGGTCGGAGCAGGACCAGCGTGGGCGAATCCTCCAGCGCGGTACCGCGAAGGACCTCGATAGCTGTTGCAGCGCCCTTGGTGGCGTCAGTGATTTCGAGACGACGTATCCGTTGTGTCCACCCCGCCGGCGAACGCTCGTCGACCCGTTCCTCGACCACCGTCAGCAGAGCCGAGGCCGAGTCGCTGACTTGGTGGCGCCGGCTGTGGACTGTGACGGCGGCGCGGGCGGCGATGGGCTTGCCTCGGCGGTACGCGCGCGTCCAGTCGGTGAGCTGACGCGGCGGCGCATCGACGGGTGCTGTCCATTCCCGGGGGCTCAACTTCGGGTGACCGAGGGTGTCGCGGCGCCAGCGCCAGCCGTCGCGCCTGCTCAGCGACAACTCACCGCCGGCGGTGGCCAGGCGCCGGTCGCCCGTGTCGAACAGCGTGCGCGTGCTGCTCCTCGATGGAGTGCTCTCGACCGTGTAGCCGGCGTCGGCGAGCAGGCGGCGGATGGACAGATCGAGCGGAACCCGAATCCGGAGCCCCGCGGGATTGTCAGCCAATGCCCCGGTTGCGCCGGGCCGCGCCCTCCGCAAGCACGGACTGGACATTGCCGCCGCCTGCTGTCGGCACCCGGGCCCACGCCTGCCCGTCAAACTCCCACGCCAGGGTATCGTCGGCAAGCGAGGAGTCGAGGATTTCGTCCAGCCGGCTGCGCGGACCACTGGCGGCGACTGGCACGGCGATCTCGACGCGGCGATCGAGGTTTCGCGGCATCATGTCGGCCGACGTCAGGAAGTAGTCGGCCTCTCCCGCAGCGCCGAAGCGGAAGACACGGGAATGCTCGAGGTAACGCCCGACAAGCGAGCGCACGCGTAGTCGTTGCGGCGCCGCGCATACCGCCGGGTTCAGCGTGCACATGCCGCGAACCACGAGGTCGACCTCCGCGCCTGCCTCCGCCGCCTCGTAGAGCGCGTCGATGACCTCGGAGTCGATGAGCCCGTTCATCTTCATGACGATGCGTCCGCCCGGCCGGGACTCGCGGTGGATGAAACCAACCATCGTGCTGCGCAGACGTTGAGGGGCAACGACGATGCGCTCGTACTGCACGTCGCGGCTGTAACCCGAAAGTGCATTGAAGAGCTCGGTGAGGTCAGCGCAGATGTCCGGGTCACAGGTCAACAGCGCAATGTCTTCGTAGATGCGCGCGGTGACCGGATTGTAATTCCCCGTCGACACATGACAGTAGCGGTTGATGCGGCCACCCTCGTTGCGCACCACCAGCGAGACCTTGGCGTGCGTCTTCAGCCCGACGATTCCATAGATGACATGCACCCCCGCCTGCTCCAGCGCCTGCGCCCAGCTGATGTTGGCCTGCTCGTCGAAACGAGCGGTAAGCTCCACCAGCGCGACCACCTGCTTGCCCGACTCGGCGGCGCGAATCAGCGAGCGGATGATCGGACTGGTCGTACCCGAGGTCCGGTAGAGGGTCTGTTTGATCGCCAGAACCGAAGGGTCCGAGGCGGCCTGCTCCACGAAGGCGACTGCGGATGCATCGAAATCCTCGTACGGGTGGTGCACGAGAACGTCACCGGAGCGGATTGAGGCGAAGATGTCGAAGCCACCGTCTTGTGGCAGGAGGGCCGCCGGCACCGTGGGCGCCCACGGTGGGTATTTCAGCTCGGGCCGATCCAGGGTGGTCAGCTGGAACAGCGCCGCGAGGTTGAGCGGAGCGTGGACCACCTCAACGTCGCGCTCCTCCATCTCCAGTTCGCGCACCAGCAGGTCGCGGACCTCGTCCGACATCTGATCGTCGATCTCGAGGCGGACGACCAGCGGTGACAGGCGGCGCCTCTTGAGGACGTCGCGCACCGCCTCAAGGAGGTCATCCTCGTCACTGTCGAGCTGAAAATCGGCGCCACGGGTGAGCCGGAACGGCTGGTGCGTGAGGATGTCCATGCCCGGGAACAGCGCGTCGAGGTGCGCGCTGATCACCTGCTCGAGCGGTACAAAGCGACCCCCACCGGGGAGTACCGCGAAGCGAGGCAGTGCAGGTGGCACCTTGACGCGGGCAACACGCTGGTCGCGGGTCAACGGGTCGGCGACCACGACGGCCAGGTTGAGGGACATGGAGGAGATGTAAGGAAACGGGTGCGCCGGATCGACCGCGAGTGGGGTGAGCACGGGAAACAACTGTTGCGCGAAGTACGAATCAAGGAAGGCGCGGTCGCGGTGATCGAGGTCGTGGTAGTCGGAGACGCAGATCCCCACCGCCTCGAGGGCGGGCGCAACTGACGTCGTGTACACCTCATCCTGGTCATGCGCGAACGCGTTGGTGCGATCGCGGAAGAGCTCCCGTTGCTCCCCTGGGGTCAGTCCATCCGGGGATCGATCACTGAGCCCCGTCACCACGTTCTGGGCGAGAACAGCTCCACGCACCTGGAAGAACTCGTCGAGATTGTTTGCGGAGATCGCCAGAAACCGGGCACGTTCCAGGACCGGGACGGCCTCGTCGGATGCGAGCGCCAGCACCCGGCGATTGAAGTCCAGCCACGCGACATCGCGGTTCAGGTAGCGCGGAGCGGGATCGCGCTCGCTGGCGTGCTCCTGCATGGCCGGTAGGGGCGACCGGCCGGTTCGAGGAATTGCCATGAATCGCATTGTGGCACCCGCCCCCGAGGCGGCTGGCTCGTACCCCTCCTATACTCCGCCCCGATGTGAGTTCCGCACCTCGCGCCGTCGCCGACATCGGCTCGAACTCGGCGCGGCTGTTGGTGGTGCGCCCCACCGACCAGGGCCACCTCGATGTTCTCGCGGACGCGCGTGTCGCACTCCGGTTGATGCGCGACATGGACAGCAACGGTCGCCTGACCAGGACGGCGCTGACCCGCACCGTGCAGACGTTGGCCGCGTTCGCCACGATCGCGCGCCGCCATGGGGCCAGGTCTGTCAGCGTCGTCGCGACCTCGGCCATACGCGATGCATCCAACCGAGAAGGCTTTGTCGCCGAGGCTCAGCGGCGCAGCGGGCTGACCATCACCGTCCTCGCCGGGGAGGACGAGGCGCGCTTGGCGCTGGTTGGGGCTGTGTCCGGCCTCCCTGTGGAGAGTGGCGCGGTCCTTGACCTCGGCGGTGGGAGCATGGAGGTGGCTGCGTTTGTCAGACGCCGGTTCCAAGCAGGTATCACGTTGCCGCTGGGAGCGTTGCGCGTCGGCGATGCGTTCCTGCGTCACGATCCTCCCAGGTCCGATGAGGTCGCCGCGTTGCGTGAGCACGTGCGCGCCACGCTGGGGACGGTCGATGTCACCGATCTCGCGCGGGCAGAGAGCCTGGTGGGCACGGGCGGCACCATCCGCGCCCTCGCCAAGGCCGCTCGCGGTCGCGGGCCCGTCGCCGTCAACCGTCTGCACGGGTACCAGCTGCGCCGGCGTGACATTGCCACGCTGGTCGACAAACTGCAGCGGCTGCCGGCAGGCCGACGCGCATCGGTGCCCGGGATCAGCTCGACCCGCGCCGAATCGGTCCTCGGCGGAGCCCTGGTCATCGACGTGCTGATGGAGCTCAGTGGCGCAGAGAACATCCTCGTGTCTGGCTACGGCGTCCGCCAGGGGGTGATCATCGACCAACTCGAGATGCCAGCCATGCGGCCTCGGCAGGTCCGTGAGGCCAGCGTGAGCGCCGTCCTTGCCCGCCTGCGCGGGGGCAGCGCTGGCTCACAGCGGCGCCGCCTCCTCGTCCTTGCACTTGCAGCATCGCTGGCGCCCAAGATCACCGAGGAGCTGCTGGAGATGGCCGGCCATGCGGCTCGTCTCGTGGATGCCGGGGCGCGCCTTGACCACTACGGGCGCTGGTCGGAGAGCGCCAGCCTGGCCGCCACCGCAGACCTCGACGGATTCACACACTCCGAGCTGGCCACCATAGCGGCGGTGCTGCTCTGCGCGGGGGGCCACGCAGTGCCCGCGCCTCTGCGTCGCCAGAGCGGTGTCGCCCGCGGGCGTCTCGAGGCCGCCGGGACACTGCTTGCGCTGGCGGATGACATTGACCTCCGACTGCCGCCGGGCCGCGGCGCGGCGGTGGGAGGGCTGGGACGAGATGGGCGCCTTGACGTCACCGGAATGACCGCCATGCTGCTGCCCTCCACGCTCTCAGAGCGATGCCGCCTCGTACTCCGCCGCGACGTCCGCGAGGTCAGCGACGCTAGTCACGGCCACGCGCGTCGAGCCCGACCCGGTGTCGCGGTGGAGTTCAAGTAGCATCGTCCTCGGGGGTGGCGCTGGCGCCCCGGGGCTGTGGAGGAGCGTTGATGCCGAAGACCGATTCCGCGCAGACATTGTTGAAGCGGTTGCAGAAGATCGAACGCGCGCAGGGACGCCTGGGTGACATCACAGCCAGGATCCGTTTGCAGGCCGAGACTCTTGCCGAACTCCTGATCGTGGCCCAGGCCTTCGCCAACGACAAGGCCTCCAAGCCGGCCGGCAACGCGCGCTCAGCGACATCGTCCAAGAAGACGGCGACCCCACAGCGCAGCGCTCGCAAGGCAACAGCCGCGCGGGCGAATGCGCCGAGGTCGACAACTACCCGGAGCGCAGCGTCACCCAAGGCCACTCCAGCCACATCGAAACGCCGCATTGCTCGCAGGGCTCCGTCGGCTTAGGTAGCCGCCCCCTCGGCGGCCAGCACCACCCCGCCGAGCGCCCCCGACAGATCACCGAGACCCGCCGCCACGACCGGCACGCTGTGCCGCCCGTCATTCAGCAGATGAGCCTGCATGGCGCGATGAATTCGTCGTGCGAACGGTTGGCCAAGCCGGGTGCCAAGGCCGCCGCCGATTACCACGGCGTCGACATCGAGCACGTTGACCGCTGACGCGATCACGGGGCCAGCCGCACGCACGGCGTCGTTGATCAGCTCGTTGGCGAGACGGTCGCCTTGGTCGAGTGCGCGGGCGATCACGCCTGACGTCAGCCGGGTGCGTCCGCCCTTCTTCATCAGCGTGAACAGGGTGGACTTATCACCCTTGTCCACTCGTTCCCGGGCGCGGCGTTCCATCGACGCGCGGCCGGCATACGCCTCGAGGCAACCCCGACGCCCGCACGTGCATCGGCGACCTCCGGGCCACGCACAGGCATGACCGATCTCGCCGCAGGCGCCGAGGCGCCCGTGGCGGACGACGCCATCGAGCAACAGCGCCCCGCCCACCCCGGTGCCAAACCAGACCGCGAGGACGTCGCGATACGGTGCCGCGGCACCGATCCGGTGTTCGCCGAGCAGTGCGGTGCGCACGTCGTTCTCGACCGTCACCGGCGCACCAAGACGCTCTTCGAGCTCGGCCTTCAGTGGGTAGCTCGCAGTCCAGCCCCGGATGTTCGGGCTGTGCGCGACCTCCCCGGTGGCCGCGTCAACCTGTCCCGGGACGCCGATGCCAATGGCCGTCAGGTGCTTGACGGTCGAGGCAGCGCTGGCGTCCTCGACCGCGGTCTGGATCGCCGTCACCACCGCCGCGGGCCCCCCTCGCAAGGGCGTCGCAATGCGGGCCTGACCCAGCGGGGTGAAGTCCGCCCCGGCGATCACGACCTCGATCTTGGTGGCGCCGACGTCAATGCCTGCGTAGGCAGGCGTACGACGGGGAGGCACAGAGGTCATTGTGCCCTCCGGCCCACGCGGTCAGCCAGTTCTACAGCCTCCGCTTGGGGCACGTCGCCCTCAGCCCATCGACCGATCGTCGACGCGATCCCGCGCCTCGAGGATCTCTGCCAGCTGCTCGAGCTTGCGGTTCAGCAGCTGGCGGTCGTGGTCGTGGCTGAGGCGGACAATGGCCTCCGATGGCCGCAACCAAGCGATGGCGTCTACCTCGTCGTTGGGCGCGAAGGCACCATGGACACGGTTCATGGCCCAGTAGCCGACCAGCTTCGGGCGGTCATCGCGGTCGAGGTACTCGGTGACGCCGAGCGATGCCTCAGCCAAGCAGAGGAAGCCCGTCTGCTCGCGGACCTCTCGCAGCGCCGCCCCCAGGAGTGTCTCGCACCGACGCCGCGTGCCCGTGGGAAACGACCAGTCGTTGTACCGCGGGCGGTGAACGAGCACGAGGCGCACGGCGTCATCGGCGCCACGTCGAATCACCACCCCACCTGCGCCGCGATCGGCGACGTGGAGCTGTGGGTCGCGGCTGGCAGGGGAGGCGGCGGTCATGACCGTCCGAACACCCTAGACACACCGTGCTTAATGGTTGGTTAAGCGCGGGCTATGAAGTGATCACCGGACGAGTGATCGGCTTCAGAGCGCGCCCGCAGCCGCGCCCGTCATCTCCACCTTTGGGCGTCGGTCAGCGTGAGGTTGACACCCGCCCACGTCGACGGCCGTCCCGCGCTCAGCGGCCGCCGTGTAGGAAGGCGGGCACCGACAGACTGGCCGTGTGCCGTCGGCGCAAGGCCTCACCGACACCGATGACCGCGACGCACCAGGCGAGAAACACGATGCCGAGCGTCGTGTAGGCGAGCACCGCCGGCAACGCGCTTCCGCCGCGGGTTTCGCGGGTCAAATAGGCACTCGCCGGTTGAATCTGCGCGGTTCGCGACGCGGAGACGGGCGCCGGGATCGCGGCCAACTCGTACGTCGGGTCGGCCGGAAAAGACACCGGGACAGCGCCCACGACGTCGCCGCTCTCGATGAAGACGATGCTCTTCCATGACGCGCCGGTTGGGATGGGGCCGTCGATGGCGTAGCGCCCACCACCGAGTGCATGCAGCGGGCTGATCACGAGGCCGCCGCCCTGCCAGGTGAGGATCCGAGCGACGTCAGCTCCGTCGAGCGCGGTCGATGGCGAGACGCTGACGGCGACGTTCATGTCCTGCTCGAAGGTGGCTCGGCCCTCGCGGGTCACGGTGGGAACGCGATCGCCGGCGGGGGAGGCCTGCAGCGTCACCGCCGCCGCCAATCCCTGGCGCGGGAATGGGATTGCCAGCAGCGCGACCATCAGCGCGAAAGCCACGCCGACCCCGGCGAAATGCGCGACCTGACGGGTGTGGGCCACCGCCCGGCCCAGCGCGGCGCCCAGGACCGCGCCGACCAGCGACATCCCGACCACGACCCACCACGAGCCGAGCAGGCGCGGCTGCCAGGGCTGCGGGCTCCACAGGAGCGTCCACCCCCACTCCGCGGCCATGCCGACGGTGCCCAACAGCAGTCCGACGATCGCGATCCGCAGTGCGGGTGCGATGCGTGGGCCCACCAGGTAGATCCCTTCGACAAGAAGCGCCCCGGCCAGGTACAGCGGGAAGCGCTCCAGCGACAGCCCGAACACGGGGCCGACGAGAAGCGCGATGAGCCCGCGCATCACCAGGAAGCCGGCGGTGGCGCGCAGTGCGCCTCCCGCTCCCAACGCCTCGCGCGCCGCGACCAGGCCCACCCCCATGGCGAGCGCGATGAGAACCGGGTGGTACAGCGCCTGCCACTGCGGGATGCCGAGGTCGAACTCGAGCTGGAAGGTGGAGAGGCCGACGAGCGTGGCGGCGGCCAGGGTCTCCGACAGGAATCGCGCGCCGCGCCGCTTGGCCGCAGAGGGTCCGGCCTCAGCGAGCATCAACCACGCCGCGATCGGTGTCAGCGACGCCCCACCGATCATCAGCAGGTGCGTGGGGCTCCACATGGTCACGTCGATGCCGTACACGGAGTGCCAGTAGTCGTCGATGGGAAATCCCACCAGCGCCCCAGCTCCCATCAGGCCCATCGGCAAGGACGACCAGGGCAGCCGCAGGCGACCGATCCGCACCCCCACCGGCGCTCGATCAACCGTGGCCAGGATGACGGAGGTGAGCGCGGAGAGACCGATCCCCGCAAGCCCGACGAGGATCATCACGTGGGGAGGCGTGAACAGCGCCTGGTCGCGCCCCAGGTCGACGTGCCACGCCACGTCCCAGGTGAACCCGACCAGCGCCACCGCCAGCGACCAGATCGAGAGCACGATTGCCGCCGCGGACCAGGCGGGAAGCCCGGTGATACGAGCCAGCGCGTCCGCCGGTCGTCGCCAGATTGGCCCAGCGCCCTCCGCGATTCGGCCCAGGACGACCACCCCGACGCCCAGGATCACGAAGCCGAGCGCCAAGGGCGTCCACCACACCGGACCAGTCTGGTTCAGGTTCTCCACGACCACTGTCAGCATCGGTGGCTCCTTAAAGCACGCCTGGCGGTTTGCTCCACGGGTGTTACTCGAAGTAACTTACTGTAGGTAACCAGCCCGGGTAGAGTCAAGAGATGCTGAGTACGGACCTTCGCCGCCGGCTCCCACGGGCCGAGCGGGAAGAGCAGCTGCTCAACGTCGCCCAGGCTCTCTTCGCAGAGCGCGGCTTCCGGGAACCGTCGATGGACGAGATCGCGCTGCGCGCCGGGGTCACCAAGCCACTGCTGTATGACCATTTCGGGTCGAAAGACGGCCTGATCGCCGCCTGCATCCGTCATGCAGGCGGGCAGCTGCTCAGCGATGTGGAGGCCGCGGTCGGGGCCGCCACCGGCGCCGAGCAGGTCCTGGCGGCCGGTTTCGGCGCCTTCTTCGGCTTCGTCGAAGCGTTCGGGCAGGGCTGGTTCATGCTCATCGGTGAGAACTCCGTCGTCGGCCCTGCCGCCGAGGCGCTGGAGTCGATCCGCCGCCAGCAGGCCGCATACGTCGCACAGAAGCTCGTCGGTGAGTTTCCACACGCCGAGCCCGACGATGTGCGGGCTTTTGCCGAAGCCATCATCGGAGCCTGCGAACGGGTGGCGTTGTGGCGCCGCGACAGGCCCGACGTCTCCGCCGCGAAGGCCACCGCCGCACTCATGGCGCTGGTGTGGGGCGGGCTGGCATCGTTGAGCGGCCGCGCCTGACCGGCAGGAGGGCCGCGGGTGTACCCCGCGGCCCTCTGCCGTGTCGATCAGTCGTTCGGGATCGTGTTGGCGGGCGGTGTTGCCGGTGTGCCGCTGAACTGCGTGACCGCACCCGAGGTGGTGTCATCGGTGGTGTACAGCGGTCCCACCGCGGTCTGGACGTTGCCACCGGTGAGAGTGACCACCTGCACGCCGGTGTAGCCAAGGTGGTTCGACGAGGAGTACCCAAGCGGCGCAAGCCCCGGCCCGTCACCGCCGAAGTGGCTGTTCTCGACCGCGTGGCGCAGGTCATCCCGGGTGGGATTCTGCCCCGCGGCCTTGAGAGCCTGGACAAAGGTGTACGCGGATGCCAGCCCGTACAGGACGTTGCCATCCCACGGAAGGCCGGCTGCGTACTGGGCCTTGATCGCCTTGAACTGGGTGATCCAGGGGTTGCTGCTGTCACCGACCAGCGGCAGGTAGGAGTCGCTGGTCATGCCGGTGAGCAGCGCCGCCGGGAGGGTGACGCCGAGTGCGCCGCCGGTGAGGATGGCGGTGAGAGTGGGGACGTCAGCACCCACGTTGCTCACCACGAAAGCCGGGTGGTAGCCGATGCTCGCCGCTGACGCCATCGCGGTCGCGGTGAAGACCGGGATCGAGAAGCTGACGACGACCTGCACGCCGGCAGCCTGCATCGCGGCCATCTCCGCCTTCACGCCCATGGCGCCGGCTGTGGTCGGCGCGTAGTACTGCACCGGGCTGACCACGCTGACGTTGCTGTTCTGCAGCACGTCGTTGAGGCCACGGACTCCGTCATCGCCGAACTCGTCGTTGGGCCCCTGCGCGAAGTAGCCCACCTTCTTGCCGGCGTACGTCTGCTTCACGTAGTTGCCGAGGATCTTGCCTTCGATTGTGTAGTCGGGCTGCCAGCCGAACGTGTACGGATGCGAGCCGACGTTGTTCCAGCAGTTGCAGCCGGACGCCACGAACAGGTCCGGCACCTTCTGCTGGTTGAGGTAGTCGACGACCGCGAGATGGGTCGGAGTGCCCAGCGAGTCGAACATCGCGTACACACCGTCCTGGAGAACCAGCTGCCGGGTCAGCGAGGCCGTCTTGGTGGGGTTGTAGCCGTCGTCGAGGAACTTGAAGTTGATGCTGCGTCCGAAGACGCCGCCGTGGGCGTTGACGTACTGGAAGTACGCGTTGGCAGCCGGTGCAATCTCCGAGTACCCCGGGGCCGCTGGGCCGGTGAGGGGTTGCGTGCTCCCGATGGTCACCGACGTGGCCGTGATGCCCGGCGCGGATGCAGTGTTGCTGGTCGACCCGCTGCTGCTGCTGCCGCTGCCGCAGGCCGCCACCAAGGCGACCGCAACGCCCGTGCACGCCGCGGTCATCCATCGTCGCGAGTTGAGTTGCTGCGCCTTCATAGGTCCGCCTCCGCTGTCTGCTGATACAAGTGACGTCTGGTTAGCAGGTGCCGAGCCCCGCGGCCCAGCGAGGCCAGCGATCCCTGGATGCCGCGCGGCAGCACCAGCATGGCGATCACCAGCACGGCGCCGTACACCGCCAGGGGCAGGTTGTTGGTGATGTCGGTGGAGAGGTTGAGGTTGCCCGCGAGGTCGCTGGTCCACACCGGCAGCACCACCAGGATGATCGACCCCCAGACCGCACCCCACAGGCTGCCGAGGCCGCCGATGACGATGGCGCTGAGCAGCTGCAGCGACAGTTGCAGGCCGAACCCCGTCGGCGCGGTGATCCCCGCCCAGTAGGCAAACAGAGACCCGGCCAGGCCCGCGCACCCGGCGCTGATCACGAACGCGACCACCTGCACGCGGCCGACGTCGATGCCGGCGAGCCGCGCCGCGGTCTCGTTGTCATGCACCGCGCGCATGGTGCGCCCGGCCGATCCCCGCACCAGGTTGGCCAGCAGGAAGAGGGTGAGCAGAGCGGCGACGACGGCGATCCAGGCGAGCCATTGCTCTTGCGGAAAGCTGTCCCCGAGTGCCGCAGGCGCTGACGGCGGCACCACGCCCAGCCCCTGGTTGCCGCCGAACACGCTGCCGAAGTGGATCGCCACCTGCGGCAGCCCGACGGCCAGCGCGAGCGTGGCGCCTGCGAGGTAGGGTCCGCGCAGTCGTGCGGCCGCCGCCCCGATGATGGCGCCCGTCGCCGCAGTGGTGACGATGGCTGCGAGCAGGGTGAGGATGAAGGGGAGAGTTGGTTGTACCTTGAGCAGGAGCGAGGTCGTGTACGCGCCCACGGCCATGAGCGCGCCGTGACCAAGCGAGAGCTGGCCATTGATTCCCGTCAGCACCGTCAAACCTGCGGCGGCGATGGCGAAGATGGCGATCTCAGCCAGGTTGTAATTCCAAAACGCGCTCAGGAGGTAACTCCCCGCGATCAACGCGACGGCGACGGGAACGAAGAAGAGCGCGTGGCGCGCCAGCGTCGAGCGCGGCAGGCGCACGGAGCTCATGCGACTCTCTGCCGGCGGGTCGCGAACAGTCCCTGCGGGCGCACCATGAGCACCGCGATCAGGATCACGAGACCTCCGATGGTCTCGAGGTCCGACCCGAGGTAGCCGCCGACGTAGCTGAGGCCGAGTCCGACGACAACGCCACCGGCCACAGCTCCCACTGGGCTGTCGAGTCCGCCGAGGATGGCGCCGGTGAACCCGAAGACGAGGACCTCGTCCATGTTGTTGGGGTACAGGAAGATCGACGGCGCGATGAGCAACCCGGCGAGGGCGCCGAGTGCGGCCGCCACGCCCCAGCCCAGCATCAACATGCGGCCGACGCGCACGCCCAGCAATCGAGCGATCTCGGGGCCGAACGCGGCGGCGCGCATGCGCAGCCCGATGCTGGTGCGCTGGAAGAAGACGAGCAGCCCCACCATGGTCAGCAACACCGCGCCGACCACGAAGATGTCGAAGGGTGAGACAAAGAGCTGGGTACCGCCGGCGGTGAGGTCCACCCGAGAGAACGCCGCCGGGAAGGACTTCACCTGGCCGCCGAAGATCATCGGTGCCATGGCCTCGAGAAAGATGAGCAGGCCGAGCGTCAGGATGACCACGTTCAGCGCGGGGCGCGACTCGACGGGACGCACCACCACTCGCTCGATCCCGGCGCCGAGGACGAACCCAGAGCCCAGGGCGATCACAAACGCGAGCCAGTAGGTGACTCCGTGCGAGATGGCGAAGAGCGCGATGTACGTGGTGAACATTCCCATCGCACCCTGTGCGTAATTCACCACCCGGGTGGCGCGCCAGATCATCACCAGCGCCAGTGCCACCGTTGCGTAGATGAAGCCGTTGGTGACCCCGTCCACGGTGAGGATGAGAAAGGTTCTCACCTCAGAACCCCAGGTACGCGTGACGCAGCGAGTCGTCACCTGCGAGTCGCTCCGCGCGGTCGCGGGCCACCACTGTTCCCATCGAGATCACCAGGGCGTCATCAGCCACCGACAGCGCGCTGCGGGCGTTCTGCTCGATCAAGAGCACGGCGAGCCGGCGTTCGCGAGAGAGCGTGCGCAGGCGGGCCATGATCTGCGCCAGCACAGAAGCGTGAAGACCGAGCGACGGCTCGTCGAGCAGCAGCACCCGCGGACGTGAGGCCAGCGCACGACCGATCGACAACATCTGACGCTCGCCCCCGGAGAGGCTGGCGGCGTGAACATGGCGGCGCGCCACCAGCGGCGGAAACAACTCATACGCCTCCTCCACCGCGAGTCGCTGGTCCGCCCGATCGCGCCGCCAGAGGCCGCCGAGTCGCAGGTTCTCATCGACGGTGATCTCGCTGATGATTCCGTGTCCCTCGGGGACGTGGGCGACACCGAGTCGCGCGATGTCCTCCGGCGAACGTCCCCGGAGCTCCGTGTCGCCGACTCGCACGCTCCCAGCGCGTGGTCGCACCAGGCCCGAGATGGTGCGCACCAGGGTCGTCTTGCCCGCGCCGTTGGCACCGAGCACAGCGGTGATGCTGCCCTCGTCCACGGTGAACGAGATGCCGTTCACCGCCACCACGCCGCCGTACGCGACGGTGAGATCGGTTACCTCAAGCATGGGCGACCTGGCTGCCGAGGTACGCGGTGGTCACCTCCTCGTTGGCGCGGATCTCGTCGGGTGTTCCCGACGCGATGACCCTCCCGAGGTTGAGCACGGTGACCCGGTCGCTGACCGACATCACCATGTCGAGGTGGTGCTCGACGAGGGCAATCGCCATGTCAGTGCGGAGTTCGCGCAGCAGCCCTGCGAGCTGCTCCACCTCGCCGCCCGACAGCCCACTCGCCGGCTCGTCGAGGAGCAGCATCGACGGACGAGCCACGAGGGCACGTGCCAGGACGACGCGCTTCTGGATCCCGTGAGGAAGGGATGCGGGGAACGCGCTCGCACGGTCGGCGATGCCGAGCTGGTCGAGCACCGCCATCGCCGCGTCGGCGCGCGCGCGCTCATGCCGATCGGCACGGGGCAGCGCGAGCAGGTCGGTGAGCAGGCTGGTGGACGCCGGCGACCCCAGCATGACGTTCTCGAGCACGGACAGCCGGGTCCAGAGACCGAGGCCCTGGAGGGTGCGCGCGATGCCCAGGCCGGCGAGCTGTGAAGCCCGCATCGACAGCAGCGAACGCCCTCCGTAGGTGATGGCGCCACCGGTCGGTGTGGCCAGCCGGCAGATGGCGTTGAAGAGCGTTGTCTTGCCGGCGCCGTTGGGGCCGATCACGCCATGGATCTCGTGCGGATGCATCTCCATGGAGACGTCATGGAGGGCGACCACACCACCGAAGTTGACGGCGAGACTAGACACGGACAAGGCGCTCGGAGACGTCGCTGCTGGCGTGGCACCGACGCGTTGCATCACCCACCCCTGTGTCCCAGACGTCGCGGCGCCGGATGCTAACATGAATCCTGAATCAGTTTCCAGCTGAGGGGAGAGGGATGGCGCCAGCTGTGCGTGCGGAGGCGGGCGCGCTGACCGCTCGGGGCGAGCGCACCCGCAACCGGCTGGTCGCCGCCGGTGAGGAGGTGTTCGGGCTGCGCGGTTACCACGACGCCTCCATCGCCGAGATCACGCAGACGGCGCACGTCGCCCAGGGCACGTTCTACCTGTACTTCGATGGCAAGCGCGAGCTGATGCGCGCCGTGGTCGAGGAGCGCGGTCACGAGCTGCGCGAGACCCTGGCCCGAGCCACTGCCGGGGTCGATGGGCGCGTCGCCAAGGAGCAGGCTGGGTTTGCCGCCTTCTTCACCTGGATGGCACGCCACCGCGGGCTGTACCTGATCGTCCGCCAGGCGGAGCACGTCGATGGGCTCGTCTACCGGGGCTGGTACCGGCAGCTCGCCGACGGCTACGCGCACGCGCTCCGTGCAGCCATCGACGACGGCGAGATCGCGCCTGTCGAGGACGTCGAGACGCTCGCGTACGCCCTGATGGGGATCGGTGACTTCGTCGGCCTGCGCTGGCTGGTCATCGAGAAGCGCCGTGCGGTACCCCCTCGCGCCCTGGCCACGATCGGCCAGCTGGTGCAGCGCGCGCTGAGCGCAAGCCCACAGGAGAGCACGCGGGCTGCGCGCGCATCGGTGGACGCACGGCCGTGAGCTTCGCCCTGACGCCCGAACAGGAACTCCTCAAGAAGACCGCCGCGGACTTCGTCGACCGCGAGGTGATTCCTCACCGCGCCCGGTGGGATCGCGACGAGGCTGTCGACCGCTCCATCATCGGCAAGCTGGCGGCGCTCGGCTTTCTCGGCATCACCCTTCCGGAGGAGCTCGGCGGGACTCCCTTCGACTATCGCGGCTACTGCCTGTTGATGGAGGAGCTGGGCCGTGGTGACTCGTCGGTGCGCGGCATCGTCAGTGTCAGCCTCGGGCTGTTCGGCAAGACCGTCTATGCGGAGGGGACCGACGAGCAGCGCGCCGAGTGGCTGCCGGGGATCAGTTCGGGTGAGCACCTCGGCTGTTTCGCCCTGACCGAGCCCGGCGTGGGCAGTGACGCGGGCAGCCTGGTGACCCGAGCCCAGCGCGACGGTGACGACTGGCTGCTGAGCGGCGAAAAGATCTTCATCACCAACGGAGGCTGGGCGGACCTGGCCCTGGTCTTCGCGCGCAGCGGCGGTGAGGGCCCGCGCGGCATCACCGCGTTCGTGGTCCCCACGGACTCGGACGGGTTCAGCTCTGCGGAGATCAAGGGGAAGCTGGGGCTGCGTGGTCAGGCAACAGCGTCGTTGCGACTCGACAAGGTCAGGGTGCCGGACCGCAACCGGCTCGGTGAGGAGGGCCGCGGGTTCAAGGTGGCCATGGCCGCGCTCACCCGGGGACGGATGAGCCTCGCGGCCGGCTGCGTCGGCGTCTCACGGGGCTGCCTCGAAGCGGCGGTTGCGTACTCGCGGCAGCGCGAGCAGTTCGGCAAGCCGCTCGCCGCTCACCAGCTGGTGCAGGACATGATCGCCGACATCGCCGTTGAGACCGACGCCGCGCGCGCTTTGACATGGATCGTCGCCGACCTCGCCGACACTGGTGAGCGATTCGACCTCGCCGCCAGCAAGGCGAAGTACTACGCGAGTGAGACTGCAGTGCGCTCCGCCAACCGCGCACTGCAGGTGTTCGGCGGCTACGGCTACATCGACGAATACCCGGTGGGCAAGTACCTGCGTGATGCGCGGGTCACCACCCTGTACGAGGGGACCAGCCAGATCCAGAAGCTGATCATCGGCCAGGCCCTGACTGGCGTCAGCGCGTTCACCTGATGGCCGCAGGGACAGCATTCTTCGCGGCCGCCGTGCGCACACCAATGGGTCGAGCCGGTGGGCAGCTCGCCGCCCTGCGCCCCGACGACCTCGCCGCCGAGGTGATCCGCGCGCTGCTCGCACGCGTGCCCGCGCTCGAGCCGGCCCGCGTGGACGAGGTGCTGTGGGGAGCCGCCAACCAGGCTGGCGAGGACAACCGCAACGTCGCGCGCATGGCCGCACTGCTCGCGGGTCTGCCGGTGGAGGTTCCCGGTGCCACGGTCAATCGCCTGTGCGGCAGCGGGCTGGAGGCTGTCGCCTCCGCTGCCAGGTTGGTGGCACTTGGGGAAGCTGACGTGGTCATCGCGGGAGGCTCGGAGAGCATGACGCGCGCACCGTTCGTGGTTCCCCGGCCGGACCGCGCCTTTCCGCGCGCGTTGGAGATGGTCGACACGCGGCTGGGCTGGCGGCTGGTCAACCCGCGCATGGCGGAGATGTACCCGCCCCTCCCGCTCGGCGAGACAGCCGAAGAGGTGAGCGCGCGCTACCACGTCAGCCGCGAGGACCAGGACGCATTCGCGATGCGCAGCCACCACAAGGCGCACGCCGCCCAGATGGCAGGGCGTTTTGACGCCGAGATGGTGTCGCTCACCCTGCCGACCGGCGATGTCATCAGCAGCGATGAGGGCGTCAGAGCAGACGCTTCCATGGAGAGCTTGGCAACTTTGAAGCCGGTCTTCCGCAAGGGAGGAACGGTGACGGCCGGCAACTCGTCTCCCCTCAACGATGGCGCCGCCGCGCTGCTGGTGCTGTCCGAGCGCGCTGTTGCCGCGATGGGAGTCGAACCGCTGGGGCGCTACGTGACCACCGGCACCGCCGGTGTGCATCCCGACCTCATGGGCATCGGTCCGGTGCCGGCCACACATCGTGCCCTGGCGCGCGCCGGGTGGTCGGTGGCCGATGTCGAGCTGGTCGAGCTCAACGAGGCGTTCGCCTCTCAGTCGGTCGCGGTGGTGCGCGAGCTGGCGCTCGACGAGGGTTGCGTCAACGTCAACGGCGGTGCGATCGCGCTCGGGCACCCGCTGGGATGCTCAGGAGCACGCCTGGTCACAACCCTGCTCCACGCCATGCCAGCGCGGGCTGCACGGCGTGCGCTTGCCACCATGTGCGTTGGCGTCGGCCAGGGGATCAGCGTGCTGGTGGAGGCGGTCTGACCAGGCTCAGCCGAGGAAACGGCTGACCAGGTCGGCGACACAACAGGGCTTGGTGCCGCCCTCGACCTCGATCTCGACGTGGGTCACCACCTGGATGCCGCCGCTGACGTCGTCGACCGTCTCCAATCGCGCCCGAGCACGCACGCTCGCGCCGCTGGGTAGCGGCGCCGGGAAGCGCACGCGGTTGGCGCCGTAGTTGATTGCCATGGTGACGCCGCGCACCTCGTAGATCTCGTGGAGCAGCATCGGAGTCAGCGACAACGTCAGGAAGCCATGCGCGATGGTGGTGCCGAAGGGGCCGGCGGCGGCGCGCTGCGGATCGACATGGATCCACTGGTGGTCACCAGTGGCATCCGCAAAGGCGGTGATCTGCTCCTGGCTGACCGTGTGCCATTCGCTGACACCGATCTCCATTCCGGCGGCCGCGCGGACGTCATCCAGGGAGTCGAAGACACGCATCAGCGTGCACCTCCGTTGACGTACAAGGTCTGGCCGCTGACGTACGACGCGTCATCGCTGGCCAGGAAGGCGATGACCGACGCGATCTCCTCGGGCTGGCCGACGCGCCGCAGAGGCGTGCGCGACGCCACCTCGCGCTGGTGGTCCTCGGCGCTCACGCCCACCCGCTCCGCTGTCGCGGCCGTCATTGGTGTGGCCACGTAGCCCGGCGCGACCGCGTTGACGGTCACGTTGAACGGCCCGAGCTCGATGGCCAGTGTCGCGGTGAGGCCCTGGATCCCTGCCTTGGCAGCCGCATAGTTGGCCTGGCCGCGGTTGCCGAGAGCGGACCGGCTGCTGAGGTTGACGATGCGACCGTACTTGGCGGCGACCATGTGCTTCTGCGCTGCGCGGCACATCAGGAACACGCTCGTCAGGTTGACCTGCAGCACCGTGGTCCAGTCGTCGTCATCCATCTTGAACAGCATGTTGTCGCGTGTGATGCCGGCGTTGTTGACGAGCACGTCGAGCTGCCCGCGCCGGCTGACGACCTCCTCGACGGACGTCGCCACGCTCGCCGCGGAGCTCACGTCGCATCCCAGCCCGAACGCCTCGCCGCCGGAAGCGACGATTGCGGCTGCCGTCGCGCCGGCGCCGTCCTGGTTGCGGTCGAGCGCGGCAACGACGGCTCCTTCAGCGGCGAGGCGCCGCGCCGTGGCGGCTCCGATGCCCTGCGCGGCGCCGGTGACAATCGCGACGCGCCCGACGAATCGCGACCCGTTGACGCTCTGTCCGTTGGTCATGACGCTGCTCCTTCGAACACGATGAGAGTGCGCGCCCCGCGCCCGGCGACCATCTCCGCGAATGCCGACTCGACGTCATCGATACCGACGCGACGGCTGACCAGGGCGCCGAGGTCGAGCCGGCCGGCACGAACATGGTCGAGGAGCATGGGGATATCGGCCGCCGGGTCGGCGTTGCCGTACATGCAACCGCGCAGACCGCGCGCGAAGTGCGCGACCTCCAGCGCGTTGAACGACAGGGTGTCGTCTCGTGCGCCCAGGCCGACGATGGTCGCCTGTCCTCCCCGACGGGTCACTGACCAGGCCGTGCGGATGGTCTGGGCGCGGCCGACGCACTCGATGGCGTGGTCCACGCCGCGACCGCCGGTCAGGGCGCGGATGCGCTTGCCGAGGTCGTCGCCGGGTTCCAGGACGTCGGTGGCGCCGAGCCGCCCAGCCAGGTCGGCCTTCTCAGGGGCGGAGTCGACGGCGATGATCACGTCCGCTCCCGCAATGCGCGCACCCTGCACCGCGCAGAGGCCGACGCCGCCCAGGCCGATCACCGCAACCGAGTCCCCGGCGCTGACCTGGGCGGCGTGGAGAACCGCGCCCACCCCGGTGAGCACCGCGCATCCCAGCAGTGCCGCCTCCACCAGGTCGACGTCACCCGGCACAGGGATGCACGCCGACTCCGCGACCACTGTCTCACTGGCGAACGCCGCGACCCCGAGCGCGCCGAAGAGCGGTGTGCCGTCAGCCAGCTGTGCGTACGGAACCGCGGCCGCGTCACCGGAGTGCGCGCAGAGATACGGCTCGCCGTGCTCGCACCACCAGCATCGCCGGCAGGGTGGCGCCCAGTTGAGGAGCACGGCGTCGCCCTCGTGCAGACCGGTGACGCCGTCCCCGACGCTCACCACCACCCCGGATCCCTCATGTCCGAGCACCGCGGGGACGGGTTGCGCCAGGGTGCCACGTGCCAGTGAGAGGTCGGAGTGGCAGACGCCAGTCGCCACCATGCGGACGCGGACCTGGCCAGGCCCTGGTGGCGCCAGCCTGATCTCCTCGACACGCAGCGGCTCACCGACCTCGCGGAGCACGGCGGCGCGCACTGTCATGGCAGCTGCAGCGACTTGATGAGGAGAAACTCCTCCAGCCCGTGACGACCCAGCTCGCGACCGTTCCCGGATTGCTTGTATCCGCCGAAGGGAGCACTCGGGTTGAAGCGACCGCCATTGATGTCGACCTGGCCGGTACGCAGGCGTCGTGCAACGGTCATGGCATGCTCGCGGTCGGCCGACCACACGGCCCCCGCGAGCCCATAGGCGGTGGCGTTGGCGATACGGACCGCGTCGTCCTCATCCGCGCATCGGATGATCGACAGCACCGGGCCGAAGATCTCCTCCTGCGCGATCGTCGCATCAGCGGCGACGTCGGCAAAGACCGTTGGTGCCACGTAGTAGCCACGTCCAGGAACGCCATCGCCGCTGGGTCCGCCGGCGACCAGTCGCCCACCCTCAGCCACACCCTGTTCGATGTAGGCGAGCACCCGCTCGCGCTGGGTGGCACTGGCCAGTGGGCCGAGGCGGGTCCGTGGGTCGGTGGGATCGCCGACGGTGTACGCGCCTGCGGTCTCGGCCGCCAGCGCCACCACTTCGTCGTAGCGTAACGCCGGCGCCAGCATCCGTGTCCACGCGGTGCACGTCTGGCCGGAGTTGAGGAAGCAGTTGGCCACTCCCACCTTCACCGCCCCCGTGATGTCGGCGTCCTCCAGGATCACGTTGGCGGACTTGCCGCCGAGCTCGAGCGCGACCCGCTTCACCGTCGCCGACGCCAGCTCACTGACCCTGCGCCCGGCGTGGGTGGACCCGGTGAACGAGACCATGTCGACGTCGGGGTGCCGAGCGAGCGCCTCTCCCACCACGGCGCCGCTGCCGGACACGAGGTTGTACACGCCGGCAGGGAGACCGATGTCCTGCGCGATCTCGGCGAGAATGTGTGCGGAGAGCGGGGCGACCTCACTGGGCTTGTGCACCACCGTGCAGCCTGCAAGGAGGGCTGGGGCGATCTTGGCGATCGTCTGGTGGAGCGGGTAGTTCCACGGCGTGATCGCCGCCACCACTCCGACCGGCTCGCGCACCACCACCGAGTTTCCGATGGTCTCCGTCTCGTCCACCGTGCCGGCGAGCTCGATGTAGGTATCGAGGACCTGGAGTGGCAGGCCCGTCTGCACGCCGTTCGCCACCTTGGCCGGCGCGCCCATCTCAGAGGTGATCGTTGCAGCCAACTCCGCCTGTCGCTGGGCGAGGCTGTCACGCAGCGCAGAGAGGAACCGCGCCCGCTCCCGAGCTGGTGTTGCCGCCCACTCCGGGAACGCCAGCCGGGCCGCACGCACCGCGCGCTCGACGTCCTCGGCGCTCCCCTCCGGCACCGTGGCGATCACCTCCTCGGTGGCCGGGTGCACGACCGGGATCGAGCGTGGTCCCGTCGAGGCGATCCATTCGCCGCCGATGTACAGCTGGCCCTGTCGACGCACGCGTTCCCTCCGTCAATTGCGCGGACGACAGTATCGGACGCGGGCCGATGCGCAGGTCTCGGCCCTCAGGACTTCGGCGCCAGCTCCGTGCAACGCTGCTTCCAGAGCGCCAGACGCTGGCGGAAACGCTGCGCTTCGGCGTCGAGGATGACCGCGTCTGTCTTCGCCACCTCCTCACGGCCGGCTGACGAGATCGTGTTCAGGGCGTTGCTGGTGTCGCGGAGCAGTTGCTCCTTGAACTCGAGCAGCTCTGTATACACACCGAACCACAGCTGGGCATCCTCGAGGTACGGCGTCTTGAGGTCCTCTCCCGGCAGGGGGTGCGCGACCATGGCGAGCTTGGCCGCCTCCTCGTAGTGGGAGAAGCGGTGTGCATGGTGCTCGTTCAGCTCGTCGCCGGTCGGCACGGATTCCTCGCTGTCGTCCTGGTTCAGCACCCCATCCTCCTGCAGCCTCCGGTCCGAGCTCGGCACCGATCGACGCTTCGCCAGTATCGTCCGTGTGGACTCGCGAGGTCCAGTGGCGGGGTAGAGTCACCGGCCCGTGGAAGTATCCGGCCGAGTGGTGATCGTCACAGGCGGTGCCAGCGGCATCGGCGCAGCCCTGTGCCGTGCCTTTGCTGCCGCCGGCGCTCGCGCAGTCGTGGTCGCCGACGTGAACGAGGAGGCAGCGGTGGCCGTCGCCAACGAGGTCGGCGGGATCGCGGTTGTCACCGACGTCACCCGCGAGGCCGACGTTGCCGCGCTGGTCGCCCGCTCAGTCGCGCTCCATGGCACGGTCGACATCTACTGCTCCAATGCGGGCATCGCGGTCGGCGGTGGCGAGGAGGCGCCCGATCGGGAGTGGCAACGGAGCTGGGAGGTGCACGTCATGGCGCACGTGTACGCGGCGCGCTCCGTACTCCCCGCCATGCTCGAGCGCAGCGACGGGTACTTCGTGGGCACCGCATCGGCGGCCGCCCTCCTCAACCACATCGCGTCGGCGCCATACGCCGTGAGCAAGGCGGCAACACTGTCGTTCCTCGAGTGGCTGGCGATCACGTACGGGTCGCGAGGGGTCAGGGTCTCCGCACTGTGCCCCCAGGGCGTGAGGACGCCGATGCTTGCCGCGGCGGGCGAGCGCGATTTCCTGGCGGAGGGAGCGCTGGAGCCCGCAGTGGTGGCGGCGGCAGTCCTTGACTCTGTGCGCGAGGAACGATTCCTCATCCTCCCGCACCCGGAGGTCGCCGAATACTTCGCTCGCAAGGCCGGCGACTACGACCGATGGTTGCGCGGCATGCATCGCATGCGCGATCGCGTGTTCGCGACCTGATCAGGCCAAGCCGATGCCGTTGACGACAGGCAGGTACGCGCTGGGGCCCGCCGACGGGGACCTGCTGATCCGGACCGGCCGGGAAGGTCCCGCAGCGTTGATGGGTCACGACCTGACATTGGTGGCAAAGCGCTGGTCGGCGACCGTGGAGGTGGATGCCGAGGAACCATCGCGCTCGAGGGTGAAGGCCACGGTGGACGCGGCGTCGCTGACCGTGCGCGAGGCGAGCGGCGGTCCCGTTGGGCTCACCGAGTCGCAGCGAGCGGAGATCGAGGACAACGTGCGTAGCAAGGTCCTCCTCTCGGATCGATTTCCGCGGATCACGTTCTCGTCGATCGCGGTGGAGACCACCGGCCGACGCACCTCGGTGAGCGGAAACCTGACCATCCTGCGGCGCACCAGGCCCGCTGTGCTGGCGCTGCGCGTCGCCAGGTCCCGGGTGCCTCGGATCGTCGCCACGACCTCTGTTACCCAGACCGACTTCGGGATCGAGCCGTATTCGGCGCTGCTCGGCGCCCTGCGGGTCAAGGATGTCGTGGAGGTGAGCATCGAGGTGCGGCTGCGCCCCGGCCCTGGCTGACGCCCTCCTGCGTCCTGGGATGGTCGCCGGCCTCAGCGGGCCGGTACTGTTGGGGGGTGCGATCGCCCACCGTCCTCGACGCCGGTCCGGCACTCGTCGAACAGTGGGTCGCCGAGGAGCTCGGCAACAGCAGCTACCTGGTCATTGACAGGGATCGCGCCGAGGGTGTGGTCATCGACCCCCTGTGTGACGTCGATCGCTATGTCGACGCTGCGACGGCGCAGGGCTGGCGGCTGTCGGCCACCCTGGACACCCATGTGCACAACGATTTCCTCTCTGGTGGACCGAACCTGCGCGCCGCTACTGGCAGCGTTTTCGCGGCCCCGGACAACAGCGGCATCCTGGGCGCCGACCTGCTGCTCAATGACGGCGACGAGGTTGCGGTTGGCTCCCTGCGCCTGCGCGCCATCCACTCCCCCGGTCACACCCCGGAGCACCTCAGCTACCTCCTGCTCCGCGCGGACGGAGTCGAGCTGGCCCTCTTCTCTGGCGGAGCGCTCATGGTTGGAACCATGGCGCGGCCCGATCTGCTCGGTCCGAGCTGGACATACGCGCTCTCGCGGATGGGCAGGCACACGCTGCAGCAGCGCCTGCTGACGCTTCCCGACGAGCTCGCCGTCCTGCCCACCCATGGCGGCGGCTCCTTCTGTGGTTCGGCGTCCTCGGACGTGCGCGTGACCACCATCGGCGCCGAGCGCCGGGACAACCCGCTGGCCACAGCCACTGACCTCGCGCACTTCCTTGCAGTCCACGCCAAGCAGGGCCGGTACCCGGCGTACTACACGCGCATGGCTCCGCTCAACCGGGCCGCCGAGACGGCAGCGGCGGTCACCGCGACCTCGCAGCTCACGCCGGCAGGGTTCGACGATGCGATCAGCCACGGTGCGATCGCGATCGACTGCCGTGCTCAGGAGGCGTTCGACGCGGGTCACGTCCCGGGTTCGCTCAGCGTGCCGTGCGACGGCCCATTCTCCGCGTGGGTGGGGTGGGTGGTCGACATCGACCAGCCACTGGTGCTCGTCGCCGACTCAGCCAGCGCGGCAGAGGGCGCGGCCCGCCAGCTCGCACGCATCGGCTTCCGCCAGCCCGCTGGCTGGCTCGACCTGCAGCAGTGGGCGGGGGAGGGCCGCCAGGTCCGCACCGTCAGCCGCTGCACGATGGGCGACCTGGCCGAGCGCATCCTCGACGGCGATCACCTGACCGTGATCGACGTGCGCCAGGACAACGAGTGGGCTGCGGGACACATCCCCGGCGCGGTGCACGCGCTCGCGCCTGATCTTCCCGCCCTCGTCGCCACCCTGGACCGCGACGCACCGGTGGCGGTGCACTGCGCCACCGGCTACCGCGCGGCGCTGGGGGTGTCGATGCTGCTGCGCGACGGTGTCGACGACGTCTGGCACGTCAGCGACGGGGTCGACGCCTGGGAGGGTTTGGGGCACCCCCTAGTCACCTCCGTCTGACGGCGTCAGCGGATGCCGCTCGCTGCCGCCAGCAGCAGGCTCGACACGCTGACCACCACCCACAGAGCCGCGCCGAGCAGCAGCGGCCGGGGTCCGGTTGACCGCACCCCCGCAAGGTCGGTGGTCAGCCCAATCGCCACCAGTGCCACAGCGATGAGGAAGAGTGCCAGCGCGTTCAGCGCGTCGCGCACACCGGCTGGCGGAGGCGCCACGCTGACCAGCGCGCTGGCGACGACGAACGCCACCAGGAACCACGGCACCAGGTGGGAGATGCGTGGCCGCCGTGCGCGCGACGACGCACGGCGACGGCGCCACAGAGCGAGCCCGATGCAGATCGGGATGATGAACAGCGTGCGCGTCAGCTTGACCACGACGGCGTGCTGCGCGGCGTCGGTCCCGTAGACCGAACCGGCGGCGACCACTGACGAGGTGTCATTGATCGCGGTGCCGGCAAACAGCCCGAACGCCTGCTGTGACATCGCCAGCCCGTGGCCGACCAGTGGGAACAGCACCACCGCGATGGCGTTGAACACGAAGACCGTGGACAGTGCGTACGCCACGTCGACCGCGGCCGCGTCGATGATCGGCGTGACGGCGGCGATGGCGCTCGCTCCACAGATGGCGGTGCCAACGCCGACGAGCGTACGCAGGCTCGAGCGCACCTTGAGTGAGCGGCCCACCACCACCGCTGCGACGAGACAGATCGCCAGCGTTCCGATCAGGACGGGCAACGACTGAGCGCCCGCCGCCAGCGCCTTGCCCAGGGTCAACTGCAGGCCCAGCGCGGCGACCGCCGCCTGCAGAACCTGGTGGCTGCAGAAGGCGATCCCGGGGGCGAGTCGCTTGCTGGGACGCCGCACCACGGTGATGAGCACGCCGAGCACCAGGCCGATGACCGGGGCGCCGACGAGCGGCGCGAGCCTGCCCAGGAAGGTGGCCACGCCGGCGACGGCGATGCAGACAGCAACGCCGAGGACCGCACCTGAGTCCACGTGGCGCGGTCGAAACAGCCTGTGAGGCACCGGGGCAGCCTACGGGGCGCGCAGGCGGTAGCGCTGCGCGAGCGCCACCGTCCCGGGACCTCCGGACTGCGTTCACACCCTGTTCACACGCTGCCGCGATCGTAGGGATCACATCAACGGCGTTCACAAGGAGCCTTCGCCATGTACTTTCGTCCCGCCAGAACCCTGTTCGGCCTGATCGCCGTCGGCGGCGCAATCGCCGTCGGGGTCACCACTCACGACGCGGGTTTCACTGCGCTGACCTTCGTCGGCGGCCTGATGCTGCCGCGCATCCTCGGCTTCCGCGGCCGTCGCTTCATCGGCGGACCCTGCGGCGGCAGAGCTGACCGCGGTCTCGGGCGCCTCGACCACCGTATGGAGTCCTGGCACCGCCAGGCCCATGGCGATGCGGGGCCTCAGTCGCCACAAACCAGCACAGTCGGCGCATGACCGCGGCGGACCGGGATCGCGTGTGGTCCCGGTCCACGTCGTGGAGCCCGGCTACGATGACGGCTCCGTGAGGACCGTTTTAGTCGTCGACGATGAGCCCGAGATCGTGCGCATCCTCCGCGACTACCTCGATCGCGCCGGGTTCGCCGTCCTCACCGCATCCGACGGCGACGCGGCGATCGCCACCGCACATCGGCATCGTCCGGATGTCGTCATCCTCGACCTCAGCCTGCCCTCCATGGACGGGCTGGACGTCGCTCGCGCCCTGCGGCGCGATGCCGAGGTGCCGATCATCATGCTCACCGCCCGCTCGGAGGAGACCGACAGGATTGTCGGGCTCGAGCTCGGTGCCGACGACTACGTCGCCAAGCCGTTCAGTCCGCGGGAGGTGGTGGCACGCGTGCGGGCTGTGCTGCGGCGCAGCGATGCCGCGCATTCGCACGGTGACGTGGTCAGGGTCGGCGATTCGATCGAGGTTGATGTGCCCAAGATGGAGACATATGTCGACGGCCGCCGCGTCGACCTCACCGCCACGGAGTTCCAGCTCTTGCTGCACATGGCGCGCCAGCCGGGACGGGTGTTCACGCGCGCCCAGCTCCTCGATGCCGTGCACGGCGTCGCCGTGGAGTCGTACGAGCGCGCCATCGACGCGCACGTGAAGAACATCCGACGCAAGATCGAACAGGACGCACACGCGCCGCGACATCTGCAGACGGTCTTTGGGGTCGGCTACCGCCTCGCCGACGCAGGGGCATGAGTCCGCATCCGCGCGGCGCGGGATGGCAACGCGGCGAGTCACCGCCGTGGTGGCCGCAGGACCGGCCCTGGCCGCCGCGCTCTGGGGAGGACTGGCGCCGTCACGGCCAGCGGATGATGCGACGAGCCGGCTGCGCCGCCGGGCTGCTGGTGCTCTTGCTCGCGGGCACTGGCGCTGCGCTGATCTGGCTGCTCCTCAGTGCCACCGGCGCGGTGGGTTCGGCGCCGGTGGCACGGGTCATCTCCGGGGTGGGCCTGCTCGTCGGCATCGCCGCGGTGGTTGCCGCGGCCGTGGCGTTGCGACGGCTGGCGGCGCCAGCGGGGCGGCTCGTCGACGCCGCGCGACGCATCGAGGGCGGCGACTACTCAGCGCGTGTCCCCGTCCGTGGCCCCAGCGAGCTGCGCTCACTCGCGCGTGCGTTCAACGCCATGTCGGGCCGGCTCGAGTCCGACGAGGCGCGGCGGCGGTCGGTGCTCGCCGACGTCGCCCACGAGCTGCGCACCCCGATCACCGTGATCCGCGGTCAGGCAGAGGGAATCGTCGATGGGGTGTACCCGGGTGACGCCGAGCACATGCGTCCTGTCCTGACAGCGACGCGCACCCTGGAGGTGCTGGTCGACGACCTGCGCACCCTGGCGCAGGCCGAGACAGGGAGCCTCCAGCTGCGACGCGAGCCTGTCGAGCTCGCCATCCTTGTCGAGGAGGCATTGGCCGGCTTCAGCGATGCTGCGCGCGCTGGCGGCGTGCGCCTGGTGGTTGCCGTTGACCCGCCCGACCTGACCGTTGACGTCGACGGCGTGCGGCTGCGCAGCGCACTCGCCAACCTGGTGGGCAACGCGCTGCGCCACACACATCGCGATGGGGAGGTTCGCATCGAGGCCGGACCCGCTGGTGAGAACGTGCAGATCGTGGTCCGTGATGACGGCGACGGCATTCCCGCTGAGCTGCTGCCGCGGGTCTTCGATCGCTTCGTCAAGGGCGCGGACTCACCGGGGTCGGGCCTCGGCCTGGCGATCGTGCGTGACATAGTTGAGGCGCACGGCGGAACGGTGTCGGTCACCAGCGCACCGGGACATGGTGCGGCGGTGCAGGTCACTCTCCCGCGCGGCAGTGCGGCTTGAGTCGCCCGGACTGGCGTCTGCGGGGACAGGAGAACTACCTGACTGGGGCCACGCTGGTGTGGAGGGGCCTGCGGCGGCCGGCCTAGCGCGACCCAGGCCTGCGCCGGTCTATCCGCGCGTCCACGTCCTCGACTGGGTCGAGCGACAACGCGACCGCAGCGGACGTCAATAGCGAGGGAGGCGTGGGCGCCCGAGGGGAAGGCCGCCCGGCACCCTCGGCACCAAAATCGTGTCCCCCGTTCCCTTGTCCACCGAACGGCCGAGAATGAAATGGGGCGTGCAGCACGCGTAGGACGTGACGGGCCGCGCGCCTCAGCCGGAACACGGCGCGTCGCCGCAGGCGGCGCAGCCCGGTGTCAGGTCGTGCGAGGGGTAGATAGCCGGTGCGCGCCACACGCCCATTCTGATCCTGCTGCGCAAGCTCCGGAACAGACTCTCAGCACAATCGCTCGAAGTCACCGGTCCCCCAGGGCGTACGGCCAACCGCTCTGGCCAGGTTGACGCACTGAGCCTTGTAGTCGCTGGAGGGATTGCGCAACGTCGCAATGATCGTGCCGTAGTAACCGTTGGTGAGCGTGTCGCCGCTGGCCTTGATGCCCCACGCCCAGCAGGTCACGCCCTCGTAGTCGTGGAAGATCCTGACGTGCACGCTGTTCCAGTCGGTCGCACCAGGCTCATCGCGCGTGGTGTTCAGCGGATTGGCAGACGGTCCCTGCGAATAGATCCACGGTTCGGTGGACGGCGCCTGTCCGTCGCAGCCGGCGCCTCCGCCTTCAGCCCGCTGCCACCTTTCTAACGCGTACTCGTTGGGTGCCGTCACAGGCGCGTTGACGCCCGGGAAGTTCAACATCGCGTAGGCAAACGAGAATGGCGTGTACGACGTGAACCCTTGGTACGCGGTGTTCATGAACGTCGCGAACGCCGCCACGGAGACCGGCTGAGTCACAGCGTAGGGCGACACTCCGCCCAGGACAGCCTCGTCACGCATGATGTCCCATGCACCCCAGTCGCCATACCCCGTCCAGTCGGGCTGAATCGATGCGCCGATGAGGTCGATCTTTCCCCAACGCTGCACGACGTACGGCGCCCCACCGACCGAGTGCAGCTTCATGTACAGATCCCTGCCGTTCCAGTACTCGACGTCCTTGCCGATCGTGTAGTAGGTCCCGAAGACATGGACACCACCGAAAGCGTCCAAGACCGCCCCGCCGTCGGGCACGCCGCCACTGTTGAGATGGATGTCGAGACCTCGAGCCACATCCCAGTCCTGCCAGTACGGAGCACCGGATAGCGGCGGAGCATTCGGACCGAAGGCGTGGACTCCGCCGTAGCCGTCCAGCAGATATCCGCTGCGCTTGTCCGGCAAGACGTACAGGGCTCGAGCGATGTCCCAGCCCGGCCAGTAGGCCGGCGTCCCAATCGGTGGCGCAGCGCCCCAGCTGTGGATCCCGCCGAAGCCGTCGAGCGTCCATCCGCCCGAGCCATCGCTCACGACACTCAGGGACCGCGCGATGTCCCAGTTCCGCCAGTACGGGGAACCGGCGGTATTGATCACGGCCCGGCCGAAGGGATGCACTCCGCCGAAACCGTCGAGAGTTGCGCCGCCGTTGTTGCCAAAGTAATCGTTGTAGGCCGCCCGGGCCGCGCGGCTGACCGGCTGGGGACCTACGGTGGCCGACGCATACGGCAGTAGAACGATGTCGCGCACGATGTCCCAGCTTCCCCAATCCGGGTAGGAGGTCCAGTCGGTGCCGATGCGCCCGCCGCTCGCATCGCTGAGGATCCCGAAGCGGGACACTACGTACGGTGCGCCTGCCACCGAGTGGAGTCGCATGGCGACGTCACGACCGGACGTGTAGGGGTTCGTCGTAGTCACTGCAGAGTAGCCGCCAAACGAATGGACGGCACCGAACCCGTCCAATGTGGCGCCGCCATCGGGGACACCTCCGGCGCTGAGATGGATGTCGAGGCCACGGGCGGTATCCCAGTTCCACACTGGGACTCCAGAGAGGGCCGGAGCATTCGGTCCAAACGGATGCAGAACGCCGTGACCGTCGAGCAGATAGCCACTGCGCTTGTCCGCAAGGACATACAGCGATCGAGCCATATCCACGCCCTGCCAGTACGCCGGCGTCTGGATGGGCGGAGCGCTCCCCCAGTTGTGGATGCCGCCAAAACCATCCAGCGTCCATCCGCCTGAGCCGTCGGGGATCACCGCGATCGAACGAGCGATGTCCCAGCCGTTCCAATAGGGAGCATTGGCCATGTTGACGGCGGCGTTCCCGAACGGATGCAGTCCTCCGTAGCCGTCCAGGACGATTCCATTGGTCGGAACCCCAACGGCGGCTCGGGCGCTCGTCTGCTCCCCGATGAGAGATGCCACCACCACCGAGGAGACCAGCGCAAGCATGATCAGCACCCAGCCACGTCGAGAGTGATTACGCGATGTGAGAGTCATGCCGCCAACGCCCGCCCGATGTGCTCCAACCGATCCGTGGATTCGCTGCCCGCCGCCTCTGACCCGCTAACCCTCAGCCAACCGGGCTGGTGCCACCGTCTCGACGC
>JALZAG010000048.1 GCA_030948445.1 Candidatus Dormiibacterota bacterium | reverse complement strand
CCCTGGCCTGCGACCACCGCCATCGTCGCGGACGGACCCGCGATCGATGCGAAGTTGGGCAGGCTCATCGGCGCACTGAGCTGTGCGAAGTGCTGGCCGCCGTCAAGCGAGCGGAAGGCCGACGCCTGCATCCCAGTGGCGCACGTCGCCCATAGCACGCTGCTGCTGCCCGCGTAGAGGTTGGCAAATCCCAGCGCGCTCGGGCACACAGTGTGCTCGCTGAAGCTCTTGCCGCCGTCGGCCGAGGTGAGCAGGAGCCCAGGAGCACCTCCGGGCGACTCGATGGCAGCCCAGATGTGGGTGCCGTGGACATTGAGGTGATTGAGGTGCCCGTATCCACCGGAGGGAGAGACCACCGACCAGCTGTCCTGGCCGGTGGTCGGCGACTGTTCCACGATGCAGGTCTGGTCGGGCACGCATTGGATGGCGTAGACCGCGCTCCCCGACGCCTCGAGATCCACCACTGGACCGGCACCACTGTCGCTGGCCCACTGCGCACCCCCGTCGTGTGTCTCCCAGACGGTGCCCGTGCCGCTCACGAGCCAGCCGTCCAGCGCATCGGCGAATCGCAGGTGGTCGGCCTGCTGGCTGGTCGACGCCGGGGCAACCGGGGGCACCGGGATGGAGCTGAACGTGCGGCCGCCGTCGGAGGTGTGGACGATGCGCGTGCAAGACGCCGACGTGCACGACGTGCCGTCGTATCCGAGCACCCACCACTCACCGGCGCTCACCGCGGTCACGTCGGTCGGCACAAACCCGTGCACGGCGGGGCCGGCCGCCACCGGGGCACCGGTTGCCGTCGGTAGCCCGACTGTCGGCGTCGGACTGAGCGCCGGGGCGGCTGTTGCTGAGTGAGCCGGGGAAGGCACCGTTGGCTGGTTGTGATTGGCGAGCGCCACCACCACCACCACGGCGACTGCAGCGGCCGCGACCACTCCCCCGCCGATGACACCCCATCGGCGAGTGCGTCTGGCGCGCGTGTCGACGGACATCAGAACCCTCCCGGTGACATCAGGAGCAGGCTGCTGCTCCATGCGGCGGTAGTACTCGCGCAGCGCTGCCGACAATTCGTCGTCGTGATCAGGCATCACTCATCTCCCTGCGAAGGGTGGCCAGGGCGCGTGCGAGGTGGCTGCGGACGGTCCCCGGAGCCAGGCCCATGAGCTCCGCGCATTGGTCGGCGGAGTACCCGTACTGGTAGCTCAGTACGAGTGCGGCCCGCTGCTGCCGCGAGAGCCTGGCCTGGGCGCGATCGAGGTCGAGCAGCCTGCCCTGGAACCGGATGTGCTCCGCGCCGGCCACCGACGGATCGGGTTGGCGGATGAGCCAACGCGCCAGCCGCCTGCGACGTCCAAAGCATTGGCGGACGCAGATGGTGGTGAGCCACTGCTCGCGGCTGCCTTCCTCGCGGACGGCGTCCCATCTCCGCCAGGCGGCGAGAAAGCTGTCCTGGACCGCGTCCTCGGCCTCACCCGGGTCACGCAGGATGGACAGAGCCAGGTGGAACAGGCGTCGCTGCTCGGCATCCACGAGACGTTCGAAGGCGGCGCGACGCTCCCATTGTTCAGTAGCCATCGCTCGCATCGCCGCAGGTGAGGTCATGCACAGTGAGAGACCCGCCAGTCGCGAATGTGTTACGCACTCCCCGCCCACCCTACGCGGCAGGAGTACCGTCCGGTCAGCGCGCCACGGCCAGCTGGCTGCGCTAAGCTCGCCCCAACCCGCCGGTCGCTGGCGCGCAGAAACCAAGGGAGGAGGAGTCTCATGCTCGCCTTGAACCTATTCGGTACCAAGGAAATCATCGTCTACGTGATCGTGATCGTCATTGTCGTGATCGCGGCGGCGATGTACTACGCGCGGGGCCGCCGCCCGTAACGACGATCGTCTAGCGGCCGTGGCAGACCTTGTACTTCCGGCCGCTGCCGCAGGGACACGGCTCATTGCGACCCACCTTGCGCTTGCCGGCGCCCACGCCGACACCGCCGGTGGGCACGGCCGGCGTTGCATCGTTGCGCCGCCCGTTGCCGTTGTCACCACCACCAGACGCCGGTGCGAGGGCACGGCTTCCCGAGGGTGAGCTCTCCACGACGTTGGTCACCGCGGGCTGCATCAGCGGACTCAGCGGGGCCGCCTTCGTCGTCCCGGTGGCACGCGCCAGCGCGGCGCTTGCGGCGGCGGCGGCGGGACGTGCCGGGGGCGGGACGTCCTCGGACATCTCACTGCCGGCACTGTCGGCGCGTCCGCCGCGGGGCGCGGCAGCGTCACTGGCGGCCTGTGTAGGGTCCTGGGGCGGCTTCTCCACGCGCTGGATCTGTACGTGCATGAGCAGCCGGACGATGTCCGCCTGGATGTCCGCTGTGAGCCCCTGGAAGGACTCGAAAGCAGCCTGCTTGTACTCCACCAACGGATCCTTCTGGCCGTAGGCCTGCAGGTTGATGCCCTCGCGCAGGTGCTCCATGTCGGTGAGATAGGCGCGCCACTTGGTATCGATGACGTTGAGCATCAGTGACTGCTCGACCGAGCGCATCAGCTCGGCACCGTACTCTCGCTCACGCTCCTCGTACAGCGCGGACATCTCGCTGACCAGCGTGTCCTCGATGTCCTCCACGGTGTCGCCGAGGCTGTCGAGGTTGATGGTCTCGAGCTCGGGTAGCGGTGCGATCTGGCGCATCCGCTCCCACAGCCCCTCGAGGTCCCAGTTCTCCCGATGGCGCCCTTCGCAGTAGCCCGGCGCCTCCTGGCGCACGGTCTGCTCCAGCATCGACATCAGGTTCTCGCGGGTGTCCGTACCCTCGAGAATCTTGCGGCGCTCGCCGTAGATGATCTCGCGCTGCTTGTTCATGACGTCGTCGTACTCGACGACATAGCGACGAGCGTCGAAGTTGTGACCCTCGACGCGCGACTGTGCACCCTCGATCTGCCGCGAGACCATGCGGTTCTCGATGGGCACGTCCTCCTCGATGCGAAGGCGATCCATGATGCCCTGCATGCGTTCGCCGCCGAACACACGCATCAGGTCGTCCTCGAAGGAGAGAAAGAAGCGCGTTTCGCCGGGGTCACCCTGGCGGCCCGCGCGTCCACGCAACTGGTTGTCGATGCGCCTCGACTCATGCCGCTCGGTGCCGATGATGTAGAGGCCGCCGAGGCCGGTCACGCCCTCGCCGAGTACGATGTCGGTTCCCCGTCCCGCCATGTTGGTGGCGATCGTCACTGAGCCGCGCTGGCCGGCGTCGGCGACGATCTGCGCCTCGCTCTCATGGAACTTGGCGTTCAGCACGCTGTGCTGGATTCCCTTCTTCTCGAGGAGCCGTGAGAGCCGCTCGCTCTTCTCGATGCTGGTGGTGCCGACGAGCACCGGCTGACCCCGCTGGCTACGCTCGCCGATCTCCTCAGCCACAGCCTTGTACTTGGCCTCCTCGTTCTTGTAGATGAGGTCAGTCTCGTCCAGGCGAATCATCGGCTGGTTGGTGGGGATCGGCACCACCTCGAGCTTGTAGATCTTGTCGAACTCCTCAGACTCGGTCAGCGCGGTGCCGGTCATGCCCGCCAGCTTGTCGTAGAGGCGGAAGAAGTTCTGGAAGGTGATCGTGGCCAGGGTGATGTTCTCCTGCTGGACCTTGACGCCCTCCTTGGCCTCGATGGCCTGGTGCAGGCCATCCGACCAGCGCCGGCCCGGCATGGTCCGGCCGGTGAACTCGTCGACGATCACCACCTCCTTGTCCGCGTTGACCAGGTAGTCGCGATCGCGGAGGTACAGGGCGTGCGCCTTGAGCGCCTGGTTGATCTGGTGGGCTTCGGTGACGTGCTCGAGCTCGTACACGTTCTTGATGCCGGTCCACTTCTCGATCTTGGCGACACCCTCGTCGGTGAGCGCGGCGGACTTCGACTTCTCATCGATGGTGAAGTCGTCTTCGGGGACCAGCCGCGGGATCAGCCGCGCATACGTGTAGTACTTCTCGGTGGGCTCATTGCCCTGCCCGCTGATGATCAGGGGAGTGCGCGCCTCGTCGACGAGGATGGAGTCGACCTCGTCGACGATCGCGTAGTGCAGATGGCGCTGCACGCAGCGATCGAGCGACTGCGCCATGTTGTCGCGGAGGTAGTCGAAGCCGAGCTCATTGTTGGTGGCGTACGTGATGTCGGCTGCATACGCCTCGCGTCGCGTGCACGGGCGCAGGTGCTGCAGGCGCGAGTCGGGGTGCGTCTCGTCGAGGAACTCGGGATCGTAGATGTAGCCGAAATCGGGATTGTCGACCGGACCGGGCACGATCACAGCGACGCTCATCCCCAGCGCGGTGTACAGGGGCGCGTTCCACCCGGCGTCACGGCGCGCCAGGTAGTCGTTAACCGTGACCAGGTGGGTGCCGCGTCCCTCCAACGCGTTGAGGTAGAGCGCCAGGGTGGCCACCAGCGTCTTGCCCTCGCCGGTGCGCATCTCGGCGATCTTGCCCTGGTGGAGCACGATGCCCCCGATCAGCTGCACGTCGTAGTGGCGCATTCCCAGGGTCCGCCGCGCCGCCTCGCGGACCACAGCGAACGCCTCGGGCAGGAGGTCGTCGAGACCGCGGCGGCGCTCGCTGGCACGCTCGGCAGCCTCCTTGCGCGCGTACTCGGCCTCCGCGTCCTCTTCGGTGTCACCGCGCAGGCCCTGGGAGTAGGTCTGCCCGAAGGTCAGGTCCGGACCGGTGACCCCGAGCCGAGCGCGGAACTCGTCGGTCTTGGCGCGGAGCTCGGCGTCGCTGAGCCCCTGCATCTCAGGCTCGAGGGCGTTGATCCGATCGACGGCACCGCGGTGGCGCTTGATCTCGCGGTTGATCGGGTCGCCGAGAATCTTGGTGAGAACGGGCATCAGGGCTTCAATTCTCGCAGGGGATGGCTGCGCGGGCGCGTCTCGCTACAGCACTGCCGCCAGAGCCGCGATCTCAACGTCACGCGCGCCGGCGTCGAACAGTGCAGCCCTGGCGGCCCGTGATGTCGCTCCGGTGGTGACCACGTCGTCGACCAGCCACACGTTCGCACCCGCCGCCGTCTGGACCGCCGCGAACGCCCCCGCCACGCTGGCTTGGCGCGCCGGACCGTCCAGCGTGCTCTGGGGCGGCGTGTCCCGAGTGCGCGCGAGCAGGAGCGCCAGCGGGAGGTGGTGGAAGTCGGCAAATGCGGCGGCGACCACCTCCGCCTGGTTGTAGCCGCGCTCTGCGAGCCGTCGCCTGGCGAGTGGAACCGGCACAACCAGCGCGTTCGCGGGTGGCGTCAGCCGAGCTGCCCCCACCCAGGCAAGGGCATGTAGCGCGCTCCGGCAGTCGCGGAACTTGCCGTGGTGAAGGATGCCTCGCACCTCGGTGTCGTATGCGAAGGCGGCGCGCACACCGACGACAAGGGGCGGCGAGGTCGCCTCAAGAGCCTCCACACAGGCTTCGCAGAGCACGTGGCCGCTGTCACCGCAGGCCGCGCAGCGCGAAGGCGCGACGGCATCGAGCGCAGCTTGACGCAGTCTGCTGATCCAGTTACACATTGCTGTGTATCTTACTCGCCGAGGGTCAGCGCCTCAGGTGCGGCGGCCCACGATCGCCATGTCGAAGGCTAGGTGTGGGGCACGGCCACCCCATCGCATCGTGGCACGCAGCATCGCCGGGGGGAGCGGCACGCGCCGAGCCAGCGCCGCGGGCAGGTCACGCCAGCCGCGGCCCGGCACGTACACGGGGATGGGCAGCATCAAACCCTCCAGCCAGACCACCTCCGCACCGGCGCGGAGGACCGCGGCACGCAGCTCGGCGGCATCCCACTCGAACAGGTGCTCAGGGTTCTCGATGAGGTCATACCCACGCACCCTGGCGAGCAGGTGGCGACGATTCGGGGTGGTGACCACCAGCCGGCCCCCCGGGCGCAACAGTTGCACCCAGTTGCCCAGCGCGACCTCCGGGTCGACCAAGTGCTCGACAATTTCGCCCGCGTACACGGCGTCGAAGCTCTCCAGTGCGAACGGGGGCTGTTGCGCATCACCCTCGACGGCATCGACCCCGGCCGCCACCATATGGGCGACCGCCTCCAGGTCGCGGTCGCAGGCCGACAGCTGCAGCCCGGGGCCGGCAATTCCCGCCATGTGCAGAAGTGAGTAGCCGGAGCCGATGTCGCAGACGCGACCGGTGACGCCCCGAAGCAGCCGACGCGACTGGGCAACCCGGGCAGCGTGGTACGCGTCCTGCCAGGGATCCGGGCGCTGCGAGTACGCGAGCTCCTGGTGATGAGGCCGCGAATAATGGCGATTCAGGACCCGGGCATCGCTGCTCGCCAGCTCATAGACCGTCCCGTTGATCGAGACCCGCAGCCGCGGTGTGGGGAGGAAGCCGGGGCGATGGTGCAGACGGCGGCGTCGAGGAAGTCGATGTGTGCGTTGCCCGCTGTAGGTAGGTCGTAGAGCCAATTGCCGTCTACTCCCTGGGGCCCAAGCTCGATGCAAACGCGTCCCGCGGGGACCGGCAACGCGAACACCGGGGAATCCTCGCGCAGAACGTGCGCAGCGGGCCTCTCCTGGGTCACGCGCCCACTCTAGCCCGCGGCGCCGCGCGCACACCCGGCTGCAGCGTTCCGCATCCATCAGGTGGGCCAAGTCGCGCCCGGTGACGACCCGACGGTCGCATGCCCAGCCCTGCCAAGCTCACGGCGTGGAGCAGCGGGTATCGCTCATCACACTCGGCGTGGCGGACATCGAGCGCGCGCACACCTTCTATCGAACGCTCGGCTGGTCGGGCGAGTCGCCCGACGGAGAGGTAGTGTTCTTCCAGGCCGGTTGCATGGTGGTCGCGCTGTGGGCACGCGACAAGCTCGCCGCCGACAGCGCGGTGACCGATACGGCCGGGTGGGGCGGAGTGACGCTCGCGTACAACGTCGACTCACCTGCTGCTGTCGACGTGGTGATGGCCGACGCCGCCCGCGCGGGAGCGACCATCGGCCGCGCTGCTGCACAAACCTTCTGGGGCGGTTACTCAGGCGTATTCATCGACCCCGATGGGCATCCCTGGGAGGTGGCGCACAATCCCGGCTGGCGCCTGGGCCAGGACGGTTCCACCAACCTTCACTGAGGGGCGACGTCCCGCTGCCTGACCTGGACATCGTCCGCCACCGGCTGAGCGCCCATGGGCTGCTCGACCCACCCCCGACCACCGCCGCGGACATCGTGCGGTGGATGGGTGCGGTCCAGGCGCAGGACTACGGTGGGGCACGATGGGCCGTCGCCCAGCGTTCTCAGGGACTCACCGGTGCGGACCTCGATGCCGCGCTCGCGGCCGGGAACGTCGTTCGCACGCACGTGCTCCGTCCGACATGGCATCTCGTCAGCGCATCGGATCTGCGCTGGCTACTCGCGCTCACCGCCCCTAGAGTCAAGACGCTCGCGGCGTATGGCAACCGGCAGTCCGGCCTCGACCCAGCCACGATCGCCAAGAGCAACCGCGTGATCGCGGCTGCCGTGCAGGGGCACCAGCTCACGCGCGCGGAGATGGCGGCTGGGCTGCGGCGCGCCGGTGTGCTGACTCCGGACGCCATCGGCATCGGCCGCCTGCTGCTCGCCGCGGAGCTGGATGGCGTCATCTGCAGTGGGGCCGTGCGAGGCACACAGCACACGCACGCGCTCCTCGACGAGCGCGTCCCGCCAAGCGCGGCGAAGGACCGTGACACCGCGCTCGCCGACCTGTCGGCGCGCTACTTCGCAAGCCATGGCCCGGCAACGATCAAGGACTTCGCCTGGTGGTCCGGACTGTCCGTCTCCGACGCGAGGCGCGGTGCCCACGCCGCGCAGCCACCGCTCGAGTCGGTCGACATGGGCGCTACCACCTACTGGATGCCGTCAGGCACGGGCCACCCAGGCAGCCCACCACCACCCATGGCACATCTATTGCCCAACTTTGACGAGTACACTGTCGGCTATTCGGACCGCAGCTTGCTCATCGACGGCGAGGACATCCAGCGCCTCAGTCCTCGCCCCGACGTCATATCGAACAATGTGGTCGTCGTCAACGGCCGCATCGTCGGTACCTGGAGGCGGCAGGCGCGCACCCACAGCATCCGCTTGTCACTGTCGTTGTTCAGCCGGCCCACCAAACCTCACGACGTGGCCATCACCGAGGCGGTGGAGCGATACGCTGCCTTCGTCGGGCAACCGGTCGACCTCGACCGTGGCTACTCGGATCCCTGAGCGCCCCGCAAGGACGCCAGGTCGATGACAAACCGGTAGCGCACGTCGCTCTTCATGGTTCGGTCGTATGCCTCGTTCACGCGCTGGATGGGGATCACCTCGACATCCGAGGCAATGTCCTGTTCGCCGCAGAAGTCGAGCATCTCCTGCGTCTCGCGAATCCCGCCAATCACCGACCCGGCGAGACGGCGCCGCTTGTCGATCAGCGCGCCCGGCTCGATCGGCGAGGGGTCGGGAAGCCCGACGAGCACCATCGTGCCGTCGCGTCGCAGCAGCCTGAGGTATGCGCTGTAGTCGTGCGCAGCCGACACTGTGTCGAGGATGAAGCCGAAGCGCCCGGTATTCTTCTCGAAGGCGTCGTCCTTCGACGTGACCACGAAGTCGTCGGCTCCGAGCCGGGCCGCATCCTCCTGTTTGCCGGGGGAGTGACTGAGCACGGTGACGCGGGCACCGAGCGCCTTGAGGAACTTCACGCCCATGTGGCCGAGTCCACCGAGTCCAAGGACCGCAGCCTCCTCGGCGTCGCCACCTCCGAAGTGGCGAATCGGCGAGTACGTCGTGATGCCGGCACACAACAGAGGCGCCGCGCGGTCGAGCGGGATTCCCGCGGGGATGCGCAGCACGTAGCTCTCGTCGACCACGATGCGCTCGGCGTACCCGCCGTATGTCGGCGTCTCCCCGTCGCGCTCACGGCCATTGTAGGTCGGGGTCATGCCGCGTTCGCAGTATTGCTCCTCGCCACCGAGGCAGGCTTCACATTCACGGCAGGAGTCGACGAACACACCGACTCCGACAACCTCGCCGGCACGCCAGCGCGAGACGTCAGCCCCGACCGCGACAACGGTGCCGACGATCTCGTGCCCGGGCACCATGGGGAAGATCGAGCCGCCCCACTCATCGCGCGCTTGGTGGATGTCGCTGTGGCACACCCCGCAGAAGAGGATGTCGATGACGACGTCGTGGGAGCCCGGGTCGCGCCGCTCGAACTCGAAGGGGCCAAGCGAGCTGGACGGATCGGCGGCGGCGTAACCGAGCGTGGGGATCATCGGCTCATCGTACGGAGGGGGCCGCAACGCATGCTTCAGACACCGGTTGGCGAGGCGCCCTCCACCAACTGCACGACCATCCCGGGCGCGAGTGCAGCCCGGGCAGCCGTGCCCGCCGGCAGCTCGATGGCGGCCTTGGCGCCGCGCACCAAGCTGCTCGCCCGCCACGGTCGGATCGAGTCCAGCACACGGATCACCCGCCCGTCGCGGTCGATGAACACCACGTCGAGCGCGAAGCGCATGAAGAACATGTGGATGGAGTTGCACGGCCGGATGAGCAGCCCATGCCCAGGTGGGAGCTCGCGACGGAACATCAGCCCCATGAAGCGTGACACGAGGGTATCGGCCACCTCCACGTGTTCAGCGACCACGGTGCCGTCCGCCGTCTCCAATCGGTACTTTTGGCTCATCGCTGCCGATGGTACGGGGGACCAGCAGACCACGCCGCATCGGCGACGGGCGAATGACCAAGCGCCGCGCCGAGGGGGTCGGGCGTAGAGTGGTTGCATGAGCGACCAGCAGGTGGAGCTGCACGTGGACGCCGTATGTCCCTGGTGCTGGCTCACCGCACTGTGGCTCTACGAGGTTGAGCGTGTGCGCCCGATCAGCGTCACCACCAAGGTGTTCTCCCTCGCCGCGGTCCACAAGGAGCGTGGCGACGCGTTGAAATCCGCCGAGCGTGCTCTGCGGGTCCTGGTCGCAGCACGCCGACTCGGCGGTGAGCCGGCCATTCGGGCTGTGTACCGTGAGCTGGGAGAAGCGCACCACGAGCGCAGCGAGTCCCTCGGCGAGCAGGCGACACTGCAGAACGCGCTGATCGCCGCCGCACTCGACCCGACCCTGGCCGAACAGGCTCTGGCCGATGACAGCACCCTGTCCGAGGTCCTGGCCGAGCACACAGGCGCGGTGGATCGCGGTGCCTTCGGTGTCCCAACCTTGAGCATCGACGGGAGCGACTCCTTCTTCGGCCCGATCATCGCCGAACGCATCACCGCCGCCGACGCCGGGAGACTCTGGGACATCGTTGCCCCGGTGCTCACCGAGCCTCGCCTCTTCGAGCTGAAGCGCAACCGCACCAGGAAGCCGGAGGTGGGTCGCAACCGCACGACATCCGCCGGCGTGGCCGACTGATCGACCAGAAGAGGTCGACAGCGCCCAGCGGGGGATAATCTGTTGATGACCACGGTGAACGCGTCGACTACCCTGTCGCGGGTGCGGGTGGCGATCGTCGGAGTTGCGGTCATCGCTGCGGCCGAGGTGGTGGGCGGCCTCGCCTCGGGCTCACTTGCGCTGCTCAGTGATGCAGGCCACCTGGTGACGGACTCAGCGACGCTCGGCCTCACCTGGTTCGCGGTCTCGCGCAGCCGCCGCCCGGCCGGCGCTCAGCACACCTTTGGCCATCACCGCGGGGGCATCGTGGTGGCGGCGCTGAACGGAGCCGTCCTCATCATCATCGCCGGGGTCATCGCCGCCAGCGCGGTTGCCCGCCTGCAGCACCCAGCCACCGTGGCAGCCGTGCCCGTCCTGATCATCGGTGTCTTGGCGATGGTTGCCAATGCGGGTATCGCACTGGTGCTGCGCGAGGCGGGAGGCGGGCTCGGCGTCCAGAGCGCCGCGCTTCACGTGATCGCCGATGCGCTGACCGACGCCGCGGTGGTGGTTGGGGCAGTGACCCTACTGCTGTTCGGCTGGACGCGCGCCGACGCCGTGGTATCACTCTTGATCGCTGCACTGATCGTGATCGCCGCAGCGGGTCTCCTTCGTGAGGCGCTCCACATCCTCAACGAGGGGACACCCCGAGATGTCGACGCTGAGAAGGTGCGCGCGCGCATTGCCGGGCTTCCCGGTGTCGACGGCGTGCACGATCTACACATCTGGTCCCTCGATCGCGAGCATCGCGCTCTCTCTGCTCACCTGATCGTCGGCGATCGCCCCCTCGCCGAGGTCACCGCCATCATTCGGTCCGTCGACCTGTTGCTGTGCAACGAGTTCGGCATCGACCATGCCACGGTGCAGCCGGAGTGCCCATCGTGTTCGACTGAGGCTCCGCTGTACTGCAGCATCGAAGGCCGCCACGACCTGGTCCACGTGCCGGCGCGCGACGCCCCCTAAGAGGGTCAGTCGGGGCTGCGAAAGCTGGCGCGCACCTCGGTTCCCTCGCCGACGACGCTGCGCACCTCGAGCTGACCGTCCTCGATCTCCGCTCGCTGGCGCATGGTGACCAGGCCGAGCCCGCTGCTCCGGCCCAGGCGCGCCTCCGTAGCCGCCACGTCGAACCCCTCGCCATCGTCAAGCACCACCACAACGACTCGCTGTGGCTGGAACAGCAACGCCACCTCCACGCTCGCCGCATGGCCATGCGTGAAGGCGTTGGTCACGGCCTCCTGAACGATCCGGAAAAGCGCCACCTCGACGCCCTCACGAAGCCGGCGCGCCGACCCGAGCACCACGACCCTGGCGTCCGCACTGGTGGCGAGGTCGGCGACCAGCCGGCGCAGCGATGCCACCAAGCCTGCGTCACGCAGCTCATCGGGATGCAGCCGGAACACCACCCGTTGGAGCTCGCGGAGCGCCGCGTCGGTGGATCGGCGACAACTGGCTGCCCCAGCCACGGCCGCCGCCGGATCCTTGTCCACGGCGTGACCGATCAGTTCGGTGTGCAGAGCGGCGTCTGCGAGCAGCTGCATCGGTCCCTCGAAGATGTCCTGGGCAGTGCTGTCGTGATCCACATCGATGAGGTGGAACAGCTGGCGCACCGCCTGGTTGGCTGCCGCGCCGGGACCGTCGATCGACGCTCCCTCGAGGTTGACGATCGCGGCCAAGGACTTCCGCAGCCTGGCGAGCGTGACGCGCTGCTCCCCCAGGGCAACGATCCGCTCGCGCAGGCAGACCAGCCGTTCGTCGATACGCGCCAGCTCGGTGCGCAGCTCGAGCCCCTCCTCGAGGCGCTGCCGGTACTGCCCACCAGAACCGCGGGTGAGGCGCTGGATGATGGCCCGGTGGTTGGCGTCGTACGGCTTGAGCCGGTTGCGGATCTCGTCGCGCTCGGCGGAGGCGGCGGCGTGGGCCGACTCGAGGCGCTCGACCAGGTCATCGATGTCGGTGGCCCGGCCGTCGACCCCGTAGCGCAGGCCGACCAGCGGGGAGCGCGCGACGCGCACGTCGAGGGTGAACGGGGGTGCCGAGAGGTCTGCGGTCACGTGCTGCCTTCCTGAGCCGATTGATGCGATGGCCTGGGGCAAGTCTACCCCGGGTGGGCGGCGGGCGTCACCACCGCCAGAAGCGCAACCGGATCAGGTCGAGCAGCACCATGCCCGAGTCACGGAGTGCGCTGACTCGTGAGTCGTCGCGGTGGCTCCAGCGCACCGGCACCTCGGCGATCTCCCAGCCCTCGCGGCGAGCCCGGAGAAGGGCCTCCGCATCAAAGCCAAAGCCCTTGGTGCGTAACGGCTCAAAGCACGCGACCGCTGCCTGTGCGGTGAACAGCTTGAACCCACACTGGGTGTCGTGCAGCCCGGGCAGCACCATGAGCTGTACGAGGCGGTTGTAGTTGCGACCCATCATCTCCCGGCGGCCGGGTTGATGCACATCGATCGTCGATCCAGGAACGGCGCGAGACGCGATGGCCACCTGGCAGGCGCCGCCAAGGCGCTCCCGGAGGCGGGGCAGTTCCTCGATTGGGGTGCTGAGATCTGCGTCGGTGAAGAGGCGGTGCTCGCCAACGGCCCGCAGCATGCCTGCCCGCACCGCCGCCCCTTTGCCCTGGTTGCGGCCCAGCGCCAGCACCGACAGCTGCGGCCACCCTTGCGCAGCCTGCGCCACGAGGGCCACCGTGCCGTCGCTGCTCCCGTCGTCGGCCACGATCACCTCGTACTCCTCTCCCCCGCCGTCGAGGTACAGGCGGACGCTGGTGAGCGTGGCGGGCAGGCGTTCGCGCTCGTTGAACGCGGGGATGACGACGCTGATCACCGGCGCGCCTCACGACGCTCGAGCCACCAGAACTGCGGAAGTGCCAGCTGCCGGCGCCAGCGGCTCGGCTCCCGCGCCAGCCGCCACAACCACTCCAGCCCCACCCGACGGACCGGCGCAGGGGCACGCCGGGCGGTGCCGGCCAGATAGTCGAGGGTGCCGCCGACACCAACGCCGACGCGCCCTCGCATGGTGGCGAGGTGGTCGTGGAGGAAGCGCTCCTGCCGCCCCGCACCGTACGCGGCGGCCACCAGCGCGGGGGCCATTCGGCCGACCCGCTGGGCGGTTGCCGCAGTGGGATCGCCGCCATCGGCCACCACATCGACCCCGGGGAAGGCTCGCTCCAGGACGCGCGCTGCGCGCTCGGCCACACCCTGCCCCGCGCCCACCAGCGCGACACGATGCCCAAGCGCGCGAGCGTGTGGGAGATACGCCTCGAGAAGGTCCGCACCGCCTACTCGCTCGGCACCGCGATAGCCGCGGCGGCGCAGCGCCCGCACCAGGCCGATCCCGTCGGGCACGATCAGTGCGGCGGACTCGAGCAGAGCGTGGAAATCGGGCTCGCGGCGGGCACGCATGAGGATCTCCGGATTGAGGGTGACCACCACCGCCGGAGGCGAGGGAGATGGCGCCTCGCAGAGATCAACGAGCCGTTGCACGGCGGCACCCATGTCCACCACGTCGACAGGGCAGCCGAGGACGCGCGCGCGCGTCGTGACAGGCATCGCCGCCGAACACTAGCAGGCCGCCGTCAGCCCTCCAGCGAAGTCGCCTTGGCGCTCCGGGTGACCCTGTCACGGCTGTGGCCGCGAGCCGCACGCCCCGACGGGCACCATAGGCCCCATGGCCCCCCTCCCCGTCATGCTCGCCCACGGTGCGTCGGGGACGTCGGCCTCGATGCGTCCCCACCTCGACGGCTTGCGCGCGCGTGGCATCGAGGCGACCGCCATCGACCTTCCCAAGGGCCGCGCTGAGCGCGCCGTCCCGGTCTTTGCCGAGCGTCTGGCGGAGGTGGGACCAGCGGTGATTGGCGGCCACTCCTACGGCGGACGGGTGGCGAGCATGCTCGCGGCCTCGGGCGCACCAGCAGTGCGCGGGCTCGTGCTGTTGAGCTACCCGCTGCACCGTCCGGGCCATCCCGAGGATCAGCGCACCGAGCACTGGCCGAACATCCACTGCCCCGCGCTCTTTCTCAGCGGGGATGCCGACCCCTTTGCGCGCCTCGAGCTGCTCCGCGATGCGACCGCGATGATCAAGGGCGCGGAGCTGGTGATCTATCGCCGGTCCGGCCACGGGCTCGGGGAGTCCCTCGGTGACGCCCTCGACCAGTTGGCCGCCTTCGTGCAACGACTGCGCGTGTAGCCCGGCGGCGGGGCAGCCGTCGTACCATGCCTGTGGCCGGGGCGACGGTGTCGTGCGCTCGGCTTCGGAAGGGGGTCTCCATGAGGCGCATTCTGGGCGTCGCCGCCGTCGGCATCTTCATCGCGGCTTCCTGCCTGGCGCCCAACCGGGCCGCCGCCGCGGGGGTGTCGATCCTTCAGGGCGACCACTACGGCACGCGCGTCTTTCCGGACAACTTCTTTACGGTGCCCGACTCCGCTCAGGTGTCGGGCCTGCGCGTCAACTTCCGTCCGGGCGTCGACTACGGAGCCTGCGACAGCACGAACTACTCCGTGTGCGACACGTTCGCGATGCTCAATAAACTTGACGGCTTCGACCTGCAGCCACGGGTGACCGTGCCCCTGTCGGGCGCGGTCAAACTGTCGTCAGTCGACGACAGCGACTTCTACATCACCGACGCCAGCGGCGTGTTCGTCAGCGGGCTGCGCCAGCTGGTGTTCGACCCAGGCAGCAACACTCTGTCAGGGATCAGCGACCAGTTCCTCACCGAGGACACCCCCTTCCGGGTGGTGGTCACGTCTGCAATCCAGGACAGCGGCGGTGCACCCATCGTGGCGTGCTCGGGTGTCTGCACGGTGCCGTTCACCACGCGGACCGCCAGCAGTGAGCTGGTCAACATCCGCAAATCCATGGACCTCGCGCCCAGCGATCCCAGCAACGCCTACAGCCTGGCTGGTTTCCCGAATGCCTCATCCGACACCACCGGACGCAAGGCAACCTTCACCGCACAGACCGTCTTCCAGGCGTCGACGGTCCTGCCGTCCGTGTCGAGCCAGATCCCCGCCCAGGCCGGCATCGTGCGCAACGACCAGGTGAGCACCAACCCGGCCACACCGCTCAACTCCAGCGCGGTGCCGAATCTCATCCCGCCGGGGACGGCCGGCTACTACGCATTTGGGAGTTTCCGGTCGCCGCGCTACCAGTTCGCCTCGGCCAGCGGCCACCAGGACAACCCGTACAACGTCGGCGATGGGCACACCGACGGCGAGATCCCGCCCGTGCCCACCAAGCAGACTCCCACGCCGCTCGGCGCCGACAGACTCGGCCTCATCGTGGTCACGCCCGACCCGGCCAAGTTCGCGCCGCCCTGGCCGGTGGCAATCTACGGTCCGGGCTTCACCCGCAGCAACTACGACATCTTCGTCACCGCAGACTACAACGCGCAGTTCGGCATCGCCACGATGTCCACCGACCCGTCCGGACACGGGTTCGGACCGAACAGCACCACCACCGTCAACCAGGTCGGCGGCACGTCGACCACCTTCGCGAGCTACGGGCGAGGGCGCGACCTCGACGGTGACGGAAAGATCTTCAACGGCCTCGGACCAGCCGGCACGCCGACCTACGACGGCGTGGGCCCGTCGTCTCACTACCAGTCCAACGCCACCTATTCGCCCTCCCGCAAGCCAATCGACGGGCTCAGCTCGGGGCTCATCCAGACAGTCGTCGACAACATGGCCCTGGCGAGATCTGTGCAGGCCGGCATGGACATCCCAGGCGTCGGCACCAACCTGTTCGCCGGCAAGCCGATCATGTACTACGGCCTGAGCTTCGGCGGGATCTACGGGACCATGCTGATGGGCACCGACCCCGTCTTCCACCAGGGACTGCTCAACGTGCCCGGCGGGCCGATCGCGGACATCGCGCGGCTGTCGTCGTTCCGGGGCAACCTCGCCGATACCCTGCGGATCGCGCATCCCAACCTGCTCAACGGTCCGCCCGGCCTCAACGGGTTCACCGAGGATCTTCCGCTGCGCAACGACCCGCCGGAGGTGATCGCGCATTCCGGCGCGCAACAGATCCAGGAACTGTTCGGTGAGACCAATTGGTACGACCGCAGTGGCAGCCCGGAGACCTTCGCGGCGCGGATACGGCTCCGTCCCGACCCGGCGTGGGCGGCCACACCCAAGAACGTCGTGTTCGAGACCGCGTACGCCGACGGCACTGTGCCCAATCCCACTGCGGGCACGCTGTACCGAGCCGGCCAGCTCTTCGACCGGGTCCTGTACTACCGCAACGACAAGACGCCGACGTTCTCCTCCGACCCGCATGGCTGGCTTGCCGACCCGACGCTGGCGGGTCGAACGTCCGGTGAGCAGCTGCTCGGCCTATTCCTTGCCACCGGGACGGTGATCAACACCAACGCGGCGTGGTTCGAGTTTCCCATCGCCAACCCCAACAACCTGGAGTGCCTGCACTATCCGGACCCCCAGACGGGCACGC
>JALZAG010000035.1 GCA_030948445.1 Candidatus Dormiibacterota bacterium | reverse complement strand
CCGACCCGATCACGCGCAAGCCCTACAGCCGCGACCCGCGCTACGTGGCGCGCAAGGCCGAGGAGTACCTGCGTCAGTCCGGCATCGCCGAGACCTCCTACTGGGGCCCCGAAGCCGAGTTCTACATCTTCAACACGATCCGTTATGACCAGAACACCCACGAGGGCTACTACTTCATCGATTCCGACGAGGGCGTCTGGAACACCGGTAAGAACGGCACCGCCAACCTCGGCTATCGACCAAAGCTGAAGAGCGGGTACTTCCCGGTCCCGCCGGTGGACAAGCAGCAGGACCTACGCAGTCGCATCGTGCTCGCGATGATCGAGTCGGGCATCGACATCGAGGTGCACCACCACGAGGTGGGCACCGCCGGCCAGGCCGAGATCGACATGCGCTTCGACACGCTGGTGACCATGGCGGACAAGGTGCTGCAGTACAAATACCTGGTCAAGAGCGTGTGCAACCGCGAGGGCTACACCGCCACGTTCATGCCCAAGCCCCTCTTCGGTGACAACGGCAGCGGCATGCACACCCACCAGTCGCTGTGGAACGGTGACACGCCTCTCTTCTACGACAAGGATGGATACGCGCTGCTCAGCGACACGGCACGCTGGTACATCGGTGGCCTGCTGGCGCATGCGCCGGCCGTGCTCGCGTTCGCGGCGCCCACAACCAACAGCTATCGGCGTCTCGTCCCCGGGTACGAGGCTCCCATCAAGCTGGCGTACAGCGCGCGCAACCGCAGCGCATGCGTACGCATCCCCACGTACAGCGACAAGCCGGCAGCGCGCCGCCTCGAGTTCCGTTCCCCGGACCCAATGTGCAACCCCTACCTGGCGTTCTCCGCGATGTTGATGGCGGGGCTGGACGGCATCCAGAACAAGATAGAGCCGCCGAAGCCGGTCGATGCCGACCTCTACGAGCTCGAGGGCCGCGAGGCCGAGCGCGTACACGACCTGCCGGGTTCACTCTCGGAGGTGCTCGACGCGCTCGAGAATGACCAGGAGTTCCTGCTCCGCGGCGGTGTGTTCACCCAGGACCTCCTCGACACCTACATCGCCTACAAGCGCGAGAGTGAGGTCGACCCGATCGCACTTCGGCCCCACCCCTACGAGTTCTTCCTGTATTACGACGCGTGAGTGAGCCGTGAGGCTCTCATTCCCATGAAGCGACGGCGGCGAAGGCCGAAGGCCGCACGACGTGCGTGCCTTTGACGCGTGCGGCGGGCTTGCATCTCTTGGCAGGCGCCCCTAGGGTGGGAGGCAGATCAGCAAAAACCACACATGGAGGCCACCGCTATGGCTACTCCGACAGACCCGCTCGATTCGCAAGCTGTGATGTCCTACGGCGGCCTCGTCGACCCCTCCACCGCGACGGGTCAGGTCGATGAGGAGTCCGATTCCCAGGGGACTGTCGCGGCGCTGCTGACGGCCACCGCTCCCGCCGACACCAGGGAGCGGGCAACCCGCAAGCCCGCCGCCCACATGGCGCACATCACCCGGCGACGGGGTGCCTATTCACCGAAGCGCTAGCGCGCCTACGGCCGCCGCGGTGAGAGGCGACCGCTGCAGGGAACACACAACGCCGCCCACGGTAGGGCGCGCAACCGGTCCGCCGGGATCGCGTGCCCGCATGCTTGGCAGAGGCCGTAGGAACCGCTGTCAATCCGCTCCAGCGCCTGGTCGATCTCCTTGACTGTCTCGTACAGCGTCCGCGCCTGGTAGGCGCCGGTCATTCGCTCGACTGCGTAGGTGGTGCCGTCGCCGATCCTCTTGCCGAAGTTGAGGTTCGCCGTCTCGGCCGGGTCATTGGCACCGAACTGCTCGATTCTGCTCAGCAGCTCGTGCCGCTTCTCCACGAGCTCCGCACGAAGCTCGTCCAGCGGCAGCGCTCGCGGTGCGGCACCGGTCTCGTCCATCCGTCCACGGTAGCGCCAAGCCTGCTTCTGGCAGAGTGCGCCAGTGCCCCTGGAGTTGAGCAACCGCGACGCTCGCTTCATGGCCATTGCGGCGCAGGAGTTGGCCGGCCGCCGTCACCGCGACCCGTTTCGGCTTCTCCAGCAGCTGAGCGCGATCCAGATCGACACCATATCGGTGATTGCCCGGTCCCAGGAGTTGGTCGCCTTCGCGCGCCTCGGCCCGGTCACGCGCACCGAGCTGAGCCGCGCCTGGTGGGGCAACGGCCGAACCTTCGAGTACTGGGCACACGCAGCGTGTGTTCTGCCGCTGCAGCTGTGGCCGCTCTTCGCGTGGAGGCGGCGCCACTACCGGCGTCGGTACGCGCCGACCACCGAGCAGCGTGAGATCCTCGCGCGGGTTCGTGACCTCGGCGAGGCAACCATCGCGGACCTCGGTGGCGCCCGCATCACACCAGGCTGGTGGGAGTGGAGCCCCGTGAAACGCACCGTGGAGCAGCTTCTGGCTCGTGGTGAGGTGGTCTGCACGGAACGGCGCGGCTTTCGACGCGTGTACCGCCTCACCGAGACCGCGGTGCCTGCCGAGCTGCGCGCCGTCGACCTCGACGACGCCGCCTGTTTCGCACAGCTGGCTGCGCTCGCGGCTGCGCGCATGGGAGTGGCCACGGACGACGACCTGGCCGACTACTTCCGCATGCCGATTGCCGCCATGCGATTGGCCGCGGAAGCTGCCGGACTGCTCCCAGCCGTTGTGCGTGGCTGGAGCCGCCCCACCTGGGCTCACCCCGGCGCCGTCAACGGCGGCGCGAGGATTGCCCGGCATCGACCGGTGCTTCTCTCACCGTTCGATTCACTCATCTGGCATCGCCCCCGCACCGAGCGGCTCTTCGGCTTCCGTCATCGGCTCGAGGCATACACTCCGGCGGCCAACCGCGAGCACGGGTACTTCGTGATGCCACTGCTTGCCAGCGGAAAGCTCCGTGGCCGCGTCGATCCCAAGCGCGATGGCAAGGTCCTGCGAGCGCGCAAGGTGTCGCTGGAGCCGACCGCGGTGGACGCGATGGCCGCAGCGCTGACCACGGCCGCGCACTGGGTGGGCTGCGAGGAGGTGCTGGTCGAGGCGGTCAGTCCAGGTGAGCTGGCCACCCCCTTGTGGACGGCGCTTCGCAACCCGGGTCACACTGCCCGGCCATGAGCATGTGGCGATGAGGCTCGGCAACATGTACGGACCCGACGTCACCTTCCTCGGCGTGCCGCGCGCCGACCTCGATGATGCCGGGAGCTATGAGGCTGCCAGCGCGGTGATCATCGGCGCACCCTTCGATGGAGGCACGAGTCACAGGCCGGGATGTCGCTTCGGCCCGATGGCGATGCGCGTGTCCGACTACCTCGCTGCGGACGGGAGGCGCCCTCACCTCGCGCTGGGCATCGACCCGCTCGTCGAGCTCGGCGTGGTCGACGTTGGCGACGTGCTGATGCCAGCAGGGGAGATCGCGTCCTCGCTGGAACGGCTGGAGCAGGCGGTGGAGCGAGTGGCGCGCAGTGGCGCCGTCCCCGTGGTGCTCGGCGGCGACCACACCGTCGCGTTGCCGGACATCAGCGGAGTCGCTCGCGCTGTTGGCTGGGGGCGCGTGTCGGTGATCCACTTCGACGCCCACGCCGATACTGGCGACACCCAGTTCGGTTCACTCATCGGCCATGGCACGCCGATGCGACGGCTCATCGAATCTGGTGCGGTTCGCGGTGACCGGTTCCTCCAGGTCGGCCTGCGCGGTTACTGGCCGGGACCGGACACCTTGGAATGGATGGCGGCGCAGGGGATGCGCAGCTTCGAGATGACCGAGGTCGTGAGCCGCGGGCTGGAGGAGTGCCTGACCGAGGCGATGGGGCTCGCGCTGGATGACTGCGACGCCGTCTTTCTCTCCGTCGACGTCGACGTGGTCGATCCCGGGATGGCCCCTGGCACTGGCACTCCTGAACCGGGTGGTCTCACCAGCAGACAACTGCTCGACGCGGTACGACGCATCGCGATGGAGGTACCGCTGGCGGGCGTGGACGTCGTGGAGGTCTCGCCGCCATACGATTCCGCGGAGATCACCGCGTACCTCGGCAATCGGATCATCCTCGAAGCGCTCTCCGGCATCGCCTGGCGGCGTCGTCGCACTGGCGGAGAGCCCGTGCGCCAGCCCGACGATCCGCTGCTGAATCGGTGAGAGGTGAGGGGAGCGGAGACCTGGCCCACGCCAGCATCCGCGAACTGTTCAGACTCCACACCACTCACCTACATCTGCACGAAGGAGTTGCGTGATGGCACAGCCTGTGGTGCACTTCGAAATCATCGGGAGCAATCCGGAGAGGCTCCGCGGCTACTACGGTGAACTGTTTGGGTGGGAGTTCGACACGCCGTCGCCGGTGGCGCAGGAGGTATCGGAACCGCACAGCTACGGGTTCCTGGACCTGGTCACCTCCGAAGACGGGACGGGCATCCGCGGTGGTGTCGGCGGCGGACCTGGTTATCAGAGCCACGCCGTCTTCTACGTTGGCGTCCCAAAGGTCGAGGCTGCGTTGCAGCAAGCCGAACGGCTCGGGGGTACCCGAGTCATGGGTCCAGCCCGTTCCCCTAGTGGGCTTGTTGTCGGCCACTTCACGGACCCCGAAGGCACCCTGATGGGCGTCGCCGGCGTCGCATGAGGGAGCCTGAGGCCGCCACGCTTCATAACGACCGCAGCGCGCTACCCCGCGAGAACGCTGGGGCGGTTGGTGCGCAGCACGTCTCGAGTCGCAGCCGCGACGCCCTCGGGGTCGAGGCCGAGCTTATGGAGCAGCAACGGCTGAGCACCGTGCTCGATGAAGCTGTCCGGTAGCCCGAGTCGGCGCACCGGGACGTTGACGCCGGCCTGCGCGAGAGCCTCGAGTACCGCGTCGCCGAAACCACCGATGGCGGTGCCGTCCTCGATGGTGACCACGGCGCGGTGCCGTGCGGCGAGGTTCGGGATATCGGCATCAAGCGGCTTGATGAACCGTGCGTCCACCACCGTGCATGCGAAGCCCTCCCCCTGCAGGGTGTCGGCCGCCTCGAGGGCGACCCCAACCATCTTTCCGACAGCGAGCAGTGCAACGTCGGTGCCCTCGCGCACCACCGACATGCGACCGATCTGCAGCGGCTCCAGTGGCGCCCGCCCGGCGGTGGGTGCGCTGCCGCGCGGGTAACGGATGGCGAACGGCCCGTCATGCGCAACCGCGGTGGCGAAGAGCCGGCGCAGCTCGTCCGGGGAGCTGGGAGCGCTGACGACCATCCCCGGAATCAGCCGTAGATAGGCCAGGTCCAGCATGCCGTGGTGCGACGCGCCGTCATCGCCGGTGATGCCGGCGCGGTCGAGCACGAAGGTCACCGGAGCCTTGTGCAGCGCAACGTCGCACGCCACCTGGTCGAAGGCGCGTTGCAGGAACGTGGAGTAGATGCACACGATCGGACGCATTCCCTGCATGGCCAGCCCGGCGGCGAACGTCACCGCGTGTTGTTCGGCGATGCCGACGTCGAAGAAGCGCTCGGGGAAGCGCTCGGCGAACGGGAGAAGCCCCGTCGATGATGCCATCGCTGCGGTGATGGCGACGATGCGGTCATCTGCCTCAGCCGCCTCGAGCAGCGCCTCGCCGAACACGTCGGTCCATGCCGCCGGCTTGCTGGAGAAGGTGCCGCTGGTGGCGTCGAAGCTGGAGACGCCGTGGAACTTGTCGACCTCGTCGCCGACGGCCGGCGCGTAGCCATGACCCTTGTCGGTGACCACGTGGATCACGACCGGCCCGTGGAACGCGGACGCGTCGCGCATCGCCTTCTCCAGCGCGCGAATGTCGTGCCCGTCGATGGGGCCGCCGTACTTGAGCCCCAGCGTCTCGAAGATGGAGATCGGGCTCACCAGCTGTTTCAAGCTGTCCTTCATGCGCTTGGCTGCGCCGTACGCGGACTCACCCACCACCGGCAGTTGGCGGAGCGTCTGCCCGGCCGCGCCCTTGGCCCGCTCATACTTCGGCGAGAGTCGGAGCTGTCCGAGGTTCTCGGCGATGCCGCCCACAGTGGGCGCGTACGAGCGACCGTTGTCGTTGAGGATGATGATCATCTCGGGCTGGCGCTGACCGATGTTGTTGAGCGCCTCATACGCCATGCCGCCGGTCAGCGCGCCATCGCCGATCACGCAGACCACCTTGCCGCCCTCGCCGCGCAGCTCGCGTGCGGTGGCCAGGGCGAGTGCGTAGCTCAGCCCGGTTGAGGCGTGCGAGTTCTCGACGATGTCGTGCTCCGATTCGGTGCGCGACGGATAGCCGCTCATCCCGCCGTGCTGGCGAAGGGTGTCGAAGCGACCGGCACGCCCGGTCAGCATCTTGTGCACGTAGGCCTGGTGCCCGGTGTCGAAGACGATGCGGTCGCGTGGTGAGTCGAAAACCCTGTGCAGCGCGACGGTGAGCTCGACAACGCCGAGATTGGGACCGAGGTGACCCCCGGTCCTGGCGACCGCGGTGACCAGGAGTTCACGGATCTCTGTGCAGAGGCGATCGAGATCGGCGCTGCCGAGCGCCCTCAGGTCGTCTGGGCCGGAGATCTCCTCGAGAAGCATCGAGCCAGTCTAGCAACGGCCGCTCGGGTGGCCAGCATTTCGTGTCCCACCGACTGGGCTTGCGGCGCATCATTGCGCCGATGGAAGTGGACCCCCGCCAAGCCCTCCTGGCCTGTGCAGGAGATCCCCGCGGGGACATCGCCGAAGCCGCGCTGTGGTTGGCGGCGGAAGACTGCGCAGAGGTCGACGTCGACGGTGCGCTTCGCGTCATCGACACCCTCGCGGCCGACCTCAGTGATCGGCTCGCCGGAGCGCGAGGATCAGAGGCCGTGAGCGTCACCCATGCGCTGCTTCGCGAACGCGTCGGGCTGCGCCGCTCAGGAGGAGGCGATCCGCGCGCCCACTACCTCCACTGCGTCCTGCAACGTGGCGCTGGGATTCCCATCAGCTGCGCCGTGCTGTGGATGGCCGTGGGCCGCCGCGCCGGCCTGACCGTCGAGGGCATCGGCCTGCCGGGCCACTTCGGGGTGCGCGTCGACGGCGTCCTCGCTGAGCCGGCCGACGGCGAGGTGCTCGACGAGGACGCGGCGCAGCGGCTCGTCGCCGCTGCGACCGGCAACGACCCGGGCACCTTGCAACCCGCCTGGTTGTTGCCCGCCACCGCGCGGCTCATGCTGGCGCGGATGTCGCGCAACCTGCGCGGCTGCTACTCATCCCTGGAGCAGTGGGACATGGCCGTCCGTGCCGCCGACCGCTGCGTCGCACTCTTTCCTGAAGAGCCGACCGAGCGCCGCGACCGCGGCCTGCTCCTGTGGCGCACTGGCCACAACAGTGCGGCCCTGGCTGATCTCCGCCACTACCTCGACAATGCGCCGTCGGATGCCGCCGACCGCGCGGCGGTGGAGGAGGTGGCGTCGCGGCTGCGGGCCGCCCTGAACTGACTCGGTCTGCGGTCAGGCGGCGCCGATCAGGAGCGCGATCAACCAGACGGCGCCGATCAGCAGCAGCACGCCGAAGGGCACCACGGCGAACACGATGAACGAGAAGACGAGCCGTTCGTCGCTGACCGAGTCGGGATCGCGACGTCGACGACGCGCGTCGTAGAGGTACCACAGGATGCCGCCGACGATGAAGCCGGTGAGCAGGATGAAGATGCCGGCGAAGGCTGAGCCCGGTGCGATCACCGCCGGGGCCAGCGTCAGACGCCAGATGAGGCCAAAGCACAACGCCAGCACGCCGCACGAGATGAAGCGCAACAGCAGTCCACTGACGGTCCGGCGTGCCCCGGCCGGTGGCGTGGACGCGACGAT
>JALZAG010000029.1 GCA_030948445.1 Candidatus Dormiibacterota bacterium | reverse complement strand
GCGCCAGCGACAGCGACTGGCTTACTGGTTGCTGAAACCTTGAGGATTTCCACGGGGTTTGGCTCCCCCTGTGAGGACGAGTGCGTGGGCGGTTGCTGAGACGTGACCATGAGATTCTCGCGATTGTGAGCCGCCCAGGCGATTCACAGGCTTTCCCGCGATGCAATCGTTACTTTGCGCACCCTCGTCTGCGGAGGCGAATTCACTTCGCCGGAGCAGACACCGCCAGCTGCGGGGTGCCCAAGGGGGGAACGCAGTTCCCCCTTCGCTACTTGGCGTACTCGACGCTGCGAGTCTCGCGGAGCACCACCACCTTGACGCGCCCGCTGTAGCTCCCCTCCGCGTGGAGACGCTTGGCGATCTGGCGTGCCAGCACCTGGGCGCGGTCGTCGCTGACCTCGTTGGGTCGGACCATCACGCGCAGCTCCTTGCCGGCCTGGACGGCGAAGCTGTGCTCGACGCCCTCGAACTCCGATGCGATGGCCTCGATGCGCTCCAGGCGCTTGACCGAGAGCGCCAGCGCCTCGCGGCGGGCACCTCGGCGCGTGGCCGCGATCGCGTCGGCGGTCATCACCACGAACGCCCCCACCGAGCGTGGCTCCTCGTCGTAGTGATGAGAGCGAACCGCCTGCACCACGTTGGCAGGACGGCCGAGGCGGGCGAGGATCTCGCCGCCGATGATCGCGTGTGAGCCCTCCACGCCCTGCTCGACCGCGTGGCCGATGTCGTGGAACAGGCCGATCTCCTTGGCCTCCTGCTCGTCGTACCCGATCTCGGCCGCGATCATCCCCGCGATGGCCGCGGTGTCCTTGCTGTGGCTGAGGACGTTGTGGCCGTACGAGTTGCGAAAGCGCAGCGTCCCAAGGAGCTTGGCCAGCTCCGGGTGGACCGACGGGATGCCGAGCTCCTGGCAGGCCGCCTCGCCCTCCTCCTTGATCCGCTGGATGATCTCGCTGCGACTCTTGCCGACCATCTCCTCGATGCGCGCGGGGTGGATGCGGCCGTCGGCGAAGAGGCGTTCGAGGGTGACCCGGGCGACCTCGCGGCGCACGGGGTCGAATCCGGACAGCACCACCGCCTCGGGTGTCTCGTCCACGATCACGTCCACGCCCGTGGCCGCCTCGAGCGCGCGGATGTTCCGTCCCTCGCGACCGATGATGCGACCCTTGAGGTCATCACTGGGGAGGTGCATGACCGTGACCGACGACTCGCCGGTCTGATCGGAAGCGTGACGCTGCATGGCGGCGATGAGGATCTCGCGGCTGCGTTCGTCGGCCTCCTCGCGGACCCGGTGGTCCGCGGTCCGGATCTTCTCCGCCACCTCGGCGTCAAGTTCGGATTCCACCTCGGCGAGCAGCTCGGCGCGAGCCTCCTGCTGGGAGAGCCCGGCGACGCGCTCGACCTCGCGACCCACCAGTTCCCGCTCGCTCTCTGTGGTCTGGCGGAGCTCCTCGAGCTCCTCCTCGCGTCGGGTGAGGCGCTGCTCGCTTTGTTCCAGCTCGCGGATGCGTCGCTCGAGTGCCTCCTCGCGCTGGCTGGTGCGCTGCTCGAGACGGGCGACCTCGGCGCGACGCTCACGGACGTCGGCCTCGGCTTCGCCGCGGATGCGGAAGGCCTCCTCGCGGGCGCCGACCAGGATCTGCTGCGCCTCCCGGTCAGCGGACTGCTCGCGGCCGTGAAGGTCAGTGTCAGCGACGCTTCGGCCCTGGCGAGCCTCCGCCGCCGTACGGCGCGCGTAGATGACGGCGGCAACGGCAAAGACAACGGCGATGCCCAAGCCCACGGCCAGGGCGACGATCTCAATTGTGATGGGGTTTCCTCGGGGTCGCGATCCTGGGGTGCGGCGGCACCCGGCTAGCGGCGCCTCAGTCGGCGACGTCGCCTCCCCGAGCCCGGGTGCGGCTGCGTCGCCCGCGGCCGCGCTTGGCCGGGGTCGAGACGTGGTGGCATTGTAGTCATGGAAGGGAGGTGACGAAAGGTTCTCGCGCCTCGATTACCCTAGGGTCGAGTGAAGTCCGAGACATCCCTGCCCCGAGTGCCCCCACGCCCACCTGAGGCTCTCGATTCGCTCGAGATCCCCACCGCGCCTCCCGAGGAGCAGGCCGAGGCGGTCGCGCTGGAACGCGAGCTCGCCAGCGGCCGGCCGGGGGCCATCGGCGCGCTCCTGGCGGGGACGACGCTGCTCCGGATCGGCACCTCCGGCGCCGGCGTGGCGGTGGGTTTCGACCTCGTTGACATGTTCGGCGGACGCCCCAGCGGTCTGGTCGTGGGCTTCATAGGGGCCAGCCAGGCGGTGCCCGAGATGGTCTTTGCGCCCATCCTCGCGCGCTTCGCTGATCGCCTCGGGCGCCGGCTCTTCCTGGTGGGGGGGCCACTGTTCAGCGTCATCGGAGCGGTGATGCTGAGCCTGGCGAGCCAGCCGCAAACCATCGTGTTCGCCCGCCTGGTCGAGGGGGTCGGCGCTGCGTGCTTCATCCCCACCGCGCTGGGCACCATCGCCGCGGCGACGACTCACAGCCGGCAGGTTCGGGCCAACGCCAGCGGCGCCTTCGAGGCCGCCAACCTTGCGGGCTACGCGGGAGGGTTCGTGGTGGGGCCCTTCGCGTACCACTGGCTGCACCACGCAGCCTTCCTGGTGCTCGCCGGGCTCTACCTGGTGGCCGCGATCATCTGCGCGGCCTTGGTGCCATATGTGCCGCCGCTCCCGGTCAGCCCGATGCGCCGGGTGTTCGGCGCGGTCTTCGGCCGCGGCCCGCTACGCAGCTTCCTGCCGGCGTGGATCGCCTGCTTCGCGCTGCTGGGCGCCTACGCAGCTCACCTCCCCGCCCTGTTGCGCCGCGCCCAGGTGCCCGGACAGACCCTCCTGCATCACTTCGACGAACGCCTGGTCTCCGTGATGCTGGTCGGCTGGATCGCGCTCCTGCTGGTCGGCATCGCGCTGTGGACACCGCGGATTCCCAAGATCGGGGCGGTGCGCATCATGCGCCTGGCCACCCCGGGAGCCTGGTTGATCGCCGGGGCGCTGCTGGCCATGAACCACAGCGCCATCGCCTGGACGCCGATCTTTCTTCCGCTGCTCGCGCTGGGGGTGCTCATCCTTGCCGGCTTCGGGCCCGCGGCGGTCACGTATCTCGCTGAGTGCTCCGAGACCTTCGTCGCGGACCGCGCCGCCCTGATGGCCTTCTACACCGTGGCATTGGCGGGTGGCGGCGCGCTGGGCTCCATCCTTGGCGGGGTGGCGGTGCGCGCCGGTTACCTGGACGGATTGATCCTGTTCGGATTCGTCCTCTCGCTCTTCGCGTACTTCGCCCTGACGCCGGTCATCCGCTACGAGCGCGCGCTGCTGCGGGCCGCCCAGCACGCGGACGCGCCGGCCGTGCCCGTCTGAGTCGACTCGGTCAGGCCGACCCCTGCGGCAGTGGTGGGGTCAGTGGCGGCACCGTGGCGGTGCGCTGGGCGTCACCGGGTAGCGCCCGATAGTCGCTGTCATCCAGCTTGGTCGACGTGCGAGCGCCGGTCGCGGCAGCCAGCAGCGACCCGACGGTGACGATCGCCAGGTTGACCGCGATGGCCGCAAAGCCGATGTAGATCTTGCCGCCGAACCCGAAGTCATGCAGGCTGGTGGCGAACTTCTCCTGGAAGAGCGCGTAGGTCCCCAGCGCCATCCCTCCAGCCCAGCCCAGGACCATCGCCCACAGGTGCAGGCGCTTGACGTACAGAGCCACCACCAGGGCAGGCAGCGCGTTGATCATCCAGACGCCGCCGGCGGTCTGGTAGTTGATGATATCGGTGGTCGGCAACACCAGCACGAAGATCAGCGCGCCGACCTTGACGAGGAGGGAGACCACCTTGCTGACGGTGGCCTCCTCCCGCCGGCTCATCGCCGGGTGCACGTACTCGCGCCAGATGTTGCGGCTGAAGAGGTTTGCCGCCGCGATCGACATCACCGCCGCCGGTACCAGCGCGCCCACTGCGATGGCTGCGAAGGCGACGCCGGTGAACCAACTGGGGAACATGTTCTGGAACAGGTCCGCGATGGCACTGTTGTTGCCGAACGCCTTGCTCGGCTTGATGCCGGCGGCGATCGCCATGAAGCCGAACAGCCCGATCAAGCCCAGCAGGAAGGAGTACGCAGGCAGAAAGGACGCGTTGCGCCGGATCACCCGCTGGCCACTGGCGCTGAAGACACCTGTCAGGGAGTGCGGGTACAGGAACAGCGCCAGGGCGGACCCCAGCGCGATGCTGCTATACGCGTTGAACAGCGATGGCTGGAGCACGTCGGGCTTGCCCTTGGCTTTCGGTGCCGCGGCAGCCACCTGCTCAACCTTGTGGAAGATGTTGCCGAAGCCGCCGAGCTTGTACGGGATATAAATCACCGCCACGATCACCACCAGCCAGATGAGGCCGTCCTTGACCACCGCGATGAGCGCGGGGGCGCGCAGCCCGCTGACGTAGGTGAAGAGAGCGAGGACGACAAAGGCGATGATCAGCGCAACCTCAGGGCTGATGCCGATGTTGGCGAGCACCACCTTGATGCCAAAGATCTGCAGTGCGATGTACGGCATGGTGGCCACAAGCCCGGTCAGCGCGATCAGCAGTGCGAATAGACGACTGTCGAAGCGGTCCTTCACGTAGTCGGGGCCCGTGACGTAGCCCTTGTTGCGTGAGACCTGCCAGAGGCGGGGCATGGTGAGGAAGACCAGAGGGTAGATGAGGATCGTGTACGGCAGCGCAAAGAGACCGTACGCACCCAGAGCGAACACAACGCCCGGCACGGCGACGAACGTGTACGCGGTGTAGAGGTCGCCGCCGAGCAGGAACCAGGTGACGATGGTGCCAAAGCTCCGCCCCGCCAGCCCCCACTCCTCGATGTGGTTGAGGTCGGCGCGGCGCCAGCGCGATGCGCCAAAGCCGATGATCGTGACCAGCACGCCGATGGCGATGACGATGATCAGCTCATCCCAATGCGTCATCGTCCGTCCTCGTCACGGTTCAACGCGTACACCAGACCGGTGATGCCCACCCCGAGGATCACCCAGAGGAACTGGTACCAGACGAAGAAGGGGATTCCCGCGAGGCGCGGCTCCGCGTGTGCGTACAGGGTGGGAATCAGCAGGGCGACGAACGGGACGATGAGCAGGATGCGAGCCCAGCTGCCACGCCGGTTGGTCCTTGGCGACCGCGCCATGAGTGCAAACGTCGCTCACTGGCGGTGCGCTTGTCAAGAGCCGGTCGACGTCACCACGCGTACGCCTGGGGCGCCGGTCCCACCGGCGGGAAGATGGCATCGAGCCGCTCGAGAGCCGCCGCGTCGAGGTCCACATCCAGGGCGCCGAGATTGCTCTCCAGCTGCTCGAGCGTGCGCGGGCCGATGATCGGTGCAGTCACCCCGGGTTGCTTCAGCAACCAGGCGAGGCCGACGTCAGCCGGATGGTTGCCAAGCTCGTCGCACAGCGCCTCGTAGCGCTCGATCTTGTCGCGATGCTTCTCGACGACGCTCAGGGTGGACTCAGACGCCGATCGACCCTCCTTCTGCTTGCGGAGGATGCCGCCGAGGGCGCCGCGCATCAGTGGGCTCCAGGGGATGACGCCGAGGCCGAACTCGCGTGCGGCGGGCAGCACCTCCATCTCGATGCGTCGCTCGATGAGGTTGTACAGAGACTGCTCGCTGATCAACCCCTGGAAGTGGCGCGCGCGCGCCGTCTCCTGGGCCTGCGCGATGTTCCAGCCCGCGAAGTTCGATGAGCCGACATAGACGACCTTGCCCTGCCGGACCAGCGTCTCCATCGCCTGCCAGATCTCCTCCCACCGCGTGTCGAGGTCGATGTGGTGCATCTGGTAGAGGTCGAGGTGATCGGTCTGCAAGCGCCGCAGCGAGCCCTCGCAGGCGCGGATGACGTTGCGCGCCGAGAGGAACGTGTCGTTCGGCCAGTCGCTCATCGACCCGTACAACTTGGTGGCGATCACCACCTTCTCGCGACGTCCGCCGCCCTGGGCGAACCAGCGACCGACGATCTGCTCGGTCCACCCCTCCCCCTTCTTCCAGCCGTAGACGTTGGCTGTGTCGAAGAAGT
>JALZAG010000293.1 GCA_030948445.1 Candidatus Dormiibacterota bacterium | reverse complement strand
CGGATTCTCGAGGTCGACGTAGCCGAAGGCGGGGTGCCCGAAGTCGATGCGACCCTTGAGCGCGGCGAGAACGGCCAGCTGTCCCGGGATCGCCGCCACCGCTTCGCTGCTGTCGAGTGCACCGAAGATCGCCTGCCAGCCGGTGCTGCTCCACGCCGACAGGATGTTGCTGTTGCTCACCACGAACGCGTCGACGCTGCAGCCGTACACAGACAGCCAACGCTGCGCCGCGCTGGCCAGCAGGTCGGCCAGGCCAGGTATCAACGGTTGCTGCGCGCCCGGGCGATAGTCGAGCAAGAGCGGGACATTCCCGCGCACCGACGAGGTCGACTGCGTGAAGGGCAGTGTCGCGCCGTTGGCGGCGACGAACGTGCGCGACGCGGCGTGGCGCAGGAGCACGTCGGGCTGCCACTCCGTCACCGCGATCTGCACTGTCGACGGCAGCTGGGTGGTGACCGTGGCCGTGCGGACCCACGGAAGCTTGGCGAGTCGTTCGCGGATGGCGTCGCCGTCGACTGTGAAGAGGCTCGACTGCGGCACATGCGCGGCCGCCAGCACCGCGTCGCGGCTGAGCAGGTGATCACCGGTCACCTCGATTGCATGGACACGAAAGGTGGGCGCCGTGAGGAACCCCGCCAAGAGACCGACCTGCACCAGCAGGAATGCGGCGACGACCAAGCGGCGGAGCAGCGGTCCGCGCTGACGGGCCGGCGTCGTGGCAGGTCGCAGCCGGAACCCGTGGTTGCGCCGCCGCGGCGAGGGTTCGAGCGCGACCCCGGCGGGGACGTGGAAGCGACGTCCCATGCGCGGCCCGTCGACCAGCCCAGCAGCGATCGCCCGGATCTGGGCGCGGCGCGTGCCGGCTTCGTCGAGAGGACGTGGCGAAGGGCGCTCGGTGAGGTTCTGGGGCATCGGGTGCAGGGACGTGAGCTGAGACGGTGGACCGGGGCGCCCGGTCCGCACATTATGGGACGGAATTCGGCGTCGCGACCGCCTTGGCGAACTGGGTTGCGCGGTTCAGCTGGAGCCGAGATAGGTGTCGGGCAGGTCGTTGGCGAAGAGCACGGCGTCACCGGCGCCGGCGATCCGACCGATCACCGCGGTGGCCTCGGCGAGCGACTGCACCACGTGCACCCGGTCATCGGCCAATCCTCCCGCGCGCAACCCGGCGAGCACCGCACGCCCCGGCCGAGCGTCCATGACGATGACGTGGTCGCACACCCGGGCGGCGTGCTCCCCGTAGCGGCGGTTCTCCGCGTCCTCGACAGAGCCGAGCTCGACGAGTCCCGGGGTGACCAGGATGCGTGACCGAGCATCCAGCTCGGCGAGCACCTCCAGGCCGTTGTGCACCCCGACCGGGTTGGCGTTGTAGCTGTCGTCGATGACGGTGATCGCGTTTGCTGTCGACACGGGCTGGAGGCGATGCTCGACCGGCTGCAGGGAAGCGACCGCGTCGAGCGCCGGTTGCAGGGGAAGACCGAGCCGCTGCACGGTGGCCAGCGCGGCGCTCACGTTGAGGACCTGGTGGCGGCCGAGCAACGGCACCACCACCTCGTGCTCCAGTCCGGCGTCGCGCCACCGCCACGTGAACCGCGAGCCCGCACCGCTGACGTGCACTGCGGCCGCCACCACGTCGAGTTCTGCTGCCTCATCCTCGATGCCGTAGCGGACCACATCCCGCCCCGCCGCGCGTGCCTGCTCCGCGAGGCGCGCGGTCTGCTCGTCGCCGGCGTAGACCACGGCGAAGCCATCCGCTGGCAGGGCCTCGATGGTCTCGTAGAGCGCACCGCGGATGCGGTCGACGGAACCGAAGCGCTCGAGGTGCTGCGGACCGACAGAGGTGACCAGCGCGTCGCGCGGCTGCACCAGCGCACAGATCGCGGCGATCTCCCCGGGAGCGTACGCATCCATCTCGACGATGAACGTGCGATGCCGCTCCTCGAGGGTGTCGTTGATGGTCTTGCTGACGCCCATCAGCGTGTTGAAGCTCTTCGGCGTGGCCAGTGTTGGTCCGTAGCGCTCGAGCATGTGCGCGAGGATGTGCTTGGTGGAGGTCTTGCCGTAGCTCCCGGCCACAGCGATCACCAGGGGATGGAACTCCACGATGCGCTCGCGGGCGCAGCGCAGGAAGCCCCGCCGAATCGACGACTCGATGGGTCGGTTGATCACATTGGCCACGGTCAGAAGCAGCATGGTCAGCACGGTCAGGGCGATCGCGGCAGCAAGAGTGGCGACGCCCGCGAGCCACACCGGGCCGTCGTACAGGGCGGTACACAGGGCGGCGCCGAGCACGACGGCGAGCATCGTGGTGGTGGCGAGCAGACGGCGCATGCGCGGGGTGAGCACGAGCTCCTTCTTGGGTGGCAGCCACCGCCACAGCAGCTGGGCGGTCACCGCTCCCAGCAGCCAAGACCCGGCCAGGACCGCGCGAACGCCCTCGCGACTGGTGTCGGTCAGCGTGAAGACAGTGGCGATTGCCACCGGCGCCGCCGCGACGAGCGCGCTGCGGTGGAGCAACCACCCGCGCGTGCCACCCCAGTCGAACAGGCGCCTGCCCTCGTATTCCTCGATCTGGTACATCCGCGCCGCGACCAGCACCGCGCGGATGAACAGCGCAATCCAGGCGGCGCCTGCGGTCGCCACCAGCGCACCTTTGAGGAGTTCGGTCACGGGGACTCCCCTCGCAGGAACACGTCGACGATCCGGCAGAAGCGGTCGGGCTGCTCGGCGTAGGCGAAATGGCCGGCGCCCTCGAAGACGACCAAGCCTGCGTCGGGAACCAGGCGTTCCATGATGCGCGCGTCTGCGAGCGGTGTGTCCTGGTCACGCTCCCCCCAGATGAGCAGCGTGGGTGTCCTCAACCGCGTCAACCACGGACGCATGTCGGTGTTGACCAGGCGCACCATGGAGTCGCGCAGGGCACCAGACGCGGCGCGGTAGTCAGCGCTGCCGCGCTGCGCCGCGCGTCGTTGGGCAGCGTCGCGTACGCGGGCGGGCAGCCAGCCCCGCCGTGAGGCGGCGCGCAGCAGCTTGAACGTCCGCACCCGCACCTGGTAGCGCACCCCGTGACGTGGTCGAATACCCGCGCTGTCAGCGAGCACCAGGTGGTCCACCCGTTCCGGGTGCGCCACCGCCAGCGCGATCGCGATGCGACCGCCGTTGGAGTGCCCGACAACCTGGGCGCGCTCGACGCCAAGCCGGTCGAGAAGCGCGAGCACCCATGCGGCGTACTCGTCGACACCCCAGCCCTGCGGCGGCGCGGGGGTGGCTCCGAACCCCGGGAGGTCGGGGGTGATGGTGCGATACCCCGTCAAGCGCTGGGCCACCGGCGTCATCAGCTCCTTGGTCGCACCCCAGCCGTGGAGGAGCAGCAGCGCGGCGCCCGAACCCGAATCGAGCACCGCGGCCGCGGGCATCTCGGCCACCGTGGCCGTCACGGAGAGTTCTTGGCGCCTCCGCCGCCGAGCATCCAGCGATCGAAGACAGCGGTGCTCTGGCGCTGGCGTGCGTGTCGACGGCGTGCGATGTCGATGAGCTCGTCGAGGAGCGCCGTGAACGACAGACCGTCCGGTTCGAAAAGGTACGAGGACAGCGATCCGGGGATCGGGTTGACCTCATTGACCACCAAGGAGTCCTGGGCGGGGTCAACGAGGAAGTCGATACGCGCCACGCCCGACGCGGACACCGCGGTGAAGGCCGCCACTGCGGCGGCGCGGATCCGCGCGGACAGCGCCTCGTCGAGCGGGGCGGGAATGATGCGCTGCGCGCCCTTCATGCCGGCCGACTTGACGCCGCTGGACTTGGCGCCGCCGCCGCGGTACTTGTCGTCGTAGGTGAGCAGGCCTGCCTTGGTGGGTTGTTCGAGGAGCGACGCTCGTGCCTGGCCTGCATCTCCGAGCACCGCGCAGTTGACCTCGACGATGCTCTCCTGGGCGGCCTCGACGATGCAGCGGGAGTCGTACGTGAGCGCGACCTCGATGGCGTCACGCAGTTCGGCGGTGTCGGCTGCGCGTGAGACGCCGATGCTTGATCCGAGGGTCACCGGTTTGACGTACAGCGGATACGGTGCCACCGACTCGGCCGCGCGGGTGGCCTGGTCGGCGCCCGTCCGCCAGGCCTCTCGTTCGATGACGACATCTGCCAGCACCGCCAGGTCGGCAGCGCGCAGAACCGTCTTGGTGAGGTGCTTGTCCATGGTGACCGCGGAGGCGGTGACATCGCTGCCCGTGTACGGCACCCCCGCCATCTCGAGAAGCCCCTGCAGTGTGCCGTCCTCCCCGAACCCGCCGTGCACCAGCGGCATCGCCACCTCGATCTCCAGCGAGTCCGCCGCCCCACGACCGAACAGGCCGCGGCGCGGCGAGTCGATGGGCAGCAGCGCCAACCCGGGTCGCGACGCGTCGATGACGGGCGTGATCGGTGTGCATTCGGCGAGCAGCCCGCCCACGTTGGAGAACCGGCTGAGCCGGGTCAACGCGTCCCCCGTGAACCACCGGCCATCCTTGGCGATGTACACGGGCACGGCGCGATGGGTGGGGGCAAGGGCCGCCATCGCCTGGTGGGCGGTGATCACCGACACCTCGTGCTCAACCGAACGGCTGCCGAAGATGATGCCGACGGTGCTCATCGAGGTACCGGTGCCTCCACCGAGTCGACCGCGGGTTCGCCGAGGAGCACGATCTCGCGCTCCAACACCACGTCGAACCGCGAGGCAACCTCGTCGCGCGCACACTCCACCAGCGTGAGCACGTCGGCCGCGGTGGCGTGGTCGACGTTGAGGATGAAGTTGGCGTGCTTGGGCGAGATCTCGGCTCCGCCGCATCGGCGCCCCGCCATGCCGGCGGCCTCGATCAGCCGTCCCGCGTAGTCGTCCGGGGGGTTCTTGAACGTGCTGCCAAGACTGCGCACCCCGTAGGGCTGCGTGCGCTTGCGCTCGGACTGCACCGCGTCGGTCCGCGCGCGCACCTCTGTGGTGTCATCCCGCGTGACCGTGAAGCGGCCGCGAGTGACCACGTGGTCACCGAGGTCATGCTTGAAGCGCGAGTCGCGGTAGCCGAACCCGCAGTCCGCGGCGGCAAGCCATCGAGTGGTGCCGTCGGGCGCGACCACCTCACACTCGACGAGACTCTCCGACACCTCACCGCCAAAGGCACCCGCGTTGCCGAACACCGAGGCGCCGCAGCTGCCGGGCACGCCAATGCCCCATTCGAGGCCCGCCCAACCCTTGCCCGCGAGGTCGAGCGCCGCGCGCGGCAGCATTGTTCCCGCACCGAGTGTCGCGACACCGTCGGCCACCTCGAGCTGCTTGCTCATGAGGCGGACCGCCACTCCGCGGATCCCGCCGTCGAGGATCAGGGCGTTGCTGCCGGCGCCGAGGATGGTCAGTGGGACTTCGGACTCCGTGCAGCGCCCCACCAGCTCGGGAACGAGTGCGAGGTCATCGACCCGCACGAACACATCGGCGGGTCCGCCGACCCCGAACTGGCTGTGCCGAGAAAGAGGCTCCTGTCGGCGCATCCCCGGCCACCCCGCCAGCCAGTCAGTGGACACGCGTGACCTCCAGCGCTGAGACCAGCCTCGGCGCGATCTTGTCGAAGCCACCGAGTGACAGCACGAGGAGCACGTCGCCGGGCTGCGCTCGCGCAATGAGCAAATCGATCGCTTCCTGCGAGGACCCGACCACGTGCACATGGTGTGCGTTGCCGATCTGCGCGGCCACGTCGTGGCTGCTGACAGTAGCCGCCGCGCCGCGCTCCCGTGCCTCCTCGATGGGGCCGAGCAAGACCACGTCCGCGCCGGTGAAGCTGTGTGCGTAATCGCTGAGCAGGGCGCGCGTGCGCGAATAGGTGTGCGGCGTGTGGATGGCGATGACCCGGCGACCGGGGTACCTCTGGCGCGCGGCGGCGATTGTCGCCTCCACGGCGGTGGGGTGATGGGCGTAGTCGTCGACGACGGTGACGCCGCCGACGTCCCCGAGCACCTGGAAGCGCCGCGCGGGCCCGCGAAAGCTGGCGCAGGCTTCGATGCAAGCCTGCAAAGGCGCCCCGGCCTCGACCGCCAGCAACAGCGCCGCGGTCGCGTTCAGGGCGTTGTGACGGCCCGGAAAGGTCAGCGACACCTGGTGCACCGCCGCACCGTCGGTGATGGCGAAGTGTTGAACCCCGTCGAAGTCACCGTCGAGCAGCACACGCCAACCCGCGTCGCTCGCGCATCCGTAGCTGGTCACCCGGCAGCTGGCGCGGGAGGCGAGCGCCACGCACTCGGGATCGTCGGCGCACAGCACCAACAGTCCCACCGGCGGCAGCGACTGCGCCAGCTCGACGAACGGCGCGCGGTAGGCATCGAGCGTGGGGTACACGTCGGGATGGTCGAGCTCGAGCGTGGTCACGCACGCGGCCACGGGGTGAATGTGGAGGAACTTGGGACGCGGGTCCCACGGGGCGGTGGTGTACTCGTCGCCCTCGAACACAAATGGCCCGCTGCCGAGCCGGGCAGTCCCGCCGAGGTCGAGCGACGTCGATCCAAGCCTGAAGCCGGGGTCCATTCCACAGGCGGCCAGCATGTGTGCAAGCAGCGATGACGTGGTGGTCTTGCCGTGGGTGCCGCACACGGCGATGCGCACACGGTCGCTGGTCATCTGGAGGTAGAACTCGATCTCGCTGCAGGTGGGCAGCCCGCGGTCACGCGCGGCCAGCCACTCCGGGTTGGTCATGCGGGTCTGGTTGCCGACCACCACCAGGTCGGGCACACCCCATCGCTCCAGGTTGGTGGGGTCGCTGCCGTCCACCCAGTCGACCCCGGCGGCGGTGAGCATGTCACTGGTAGGTGGATACGCCTGGTCGTCCGACCCGGACACCTGCCACCCCTGCTCGCGAGCCATGAGCGCAGCTCCGCTCACCGCGTAGCCGCAGATGCCGAGGAAGTGCACGTGGCCGGTCATCGTGGGATTTTCGCCTGAGGCGCCGCCAGTCGGCTCAGCAGCGCGACTATCCGCGTGGCCGCATCCCGCCGCCCCAGTCGCGCGCTGGCCGCGGCCATGGCCTGCCAGGCCTGCGCGTCGTCGATCACCGCGGTCAGCTCAGCAGACACGCGCGGCGCGTCGCACTCCTCGTCGAAGATCAGCCGCGCCGCGCCGGCGTCCACGTAGGGAGCGGCATTGAAGCGCTGGTGATCGCCCGCGTATTGATACGGGACCAGGATCATCGGACGCCCCAGTGCCGCGCACTCGGCGACCGACGAACCGCCCGCCCTCATCAGCGCGAGGTCGGCGGCAGCGATGGCGGCGCCGATGTCGGTGATGAACGGCTCCAGCGTCCAGCGCGCGCGCAACTCGCTGGGCAGCCGATCCCACGCGGCCCGCATCTCCGCCTCGTCCAGCGCGCCCGTCTGATGGGTGATGTGCAGGTCCGGGTGCTCGGTCAGCAGCAGTTCGACGCAGCCGGCGACGGCGCGGTTGATCCGGCGTGCGCCCTGCGAGCCGCCCATCACCAGGACCCGCCGGCAGCACTCACCGAGCTCGCGCAACGGGGTCGCCAGCACCTCCGCGCGGATGGGATTGCCGGTATGGATGACGGTCGCGCCGGGCAGCCGCGCCGCAGTCTGCGCGAATGCAGCCGCCACGAGCGTGCCGCGGCGCGCCAGCAGCCGGGTGGCCCGTCCCGGCACAGCGTTCTGCTCGAGAAGTGCCACCGGGACGCGCAGTGACCGCGCAGCCAGGACCACCGGAACGCTCACATAGCCGGCGCCACCAACCACGACCTCGGCTCGGAAATCGCGAATGATGCGCCGCGCCGCGCGGATCGCGGCCGGGAGCAGCGCGGCAAAGCGAGCGACGCTGACTGCATTGCCGACATCGAGCCCGGAGATTCGCAGGGTTTCGAGCCGGAAGCCGGCCGCAATCACCAGACCCTCGGCGACACCGCCGTGCCGTCCGACGATGAGGACCTCCCCGGATGGGTCAGCGCGGCGCAGCTCCTGGGCCATTGCCAGGACCGGTGTGAGGTGCCCACCCGTCCCGCCGCCGGCGATCAACGTGCGCACGAACCGTCACTCCCTGCCGGCGGCCCTGAGCGGAGACGTTGCAGAGTATGCCCACGCCCGCCAACGTCATCGCCAGCGACGTGCCCCCGTAGCTGATGAAGGGCAGCGGGATGCCCGTAGTCGGGATCACACCGGTGACCGCGCCGATGTTCACGAAGGCCTGGATTCCGATCCACGCAGTGATTCCTCCGGCGAGAAGTGCCCCATAGGCGTCGGGCGCGCGCAGCGAGGCCCGCACTCCCCGCCACAGCAGGAGTGTGAACGCCAGGATCACCGAGACGGTTCCGATCAGCCCGAGCTCCTCGCCGATGATCGCGAAGATGAAGTCGGTGTGTGCCTCGGGAAGCCACTGGTACTTCTGCACCGAGTTGCCCAGACCCACACCCCCGAGGCCGCCGCTGCCCAGCGCGTACAGCGCCTGGCAGGCCTGGAACCCAGTGTTCAGGGCGTCGTCGCACGGGTGCGTGAAGGTGCTGAGCCGGCTCGACCGGTAGGCCACCAGCATGACCATCAGGTAGCCCCCCACCATCACCACACCGAGGAGCACGAGCATGTGGCGCTTGCGCACCCCGGCGAGTGCGAGAAGAACCAGTGCGGTGCCGGCGATGATGATGGTGCTGCCCAGGTCCCGCTCGAGCAGGACCAGCGCCAGCAGCACCCCGACGAGAAGGCCGTAATCGCGCACCCCGCGGACAGTGCGCACGGCCGGGGCTCGCTCGACCAACCACTTCGAAAAGAACAGCACTGAAACGAGGATGGCGATCGCCGACGGTTGCACGGAGAGCGGCCCGACGGTGAACCACCGACGCGCCCCGTTGGAGGCCGTCCCGAAGTGGGGCAGCAGGACGAGGATGAGCAGTGCGACAAGACACAGGGCCAGCACCGGCGCCACCCTGCGCAGGCGGTGGTAATCGGTGCGCGCGAGGATCACCAGCGCGACCACACCGAGCGCCATCCCGACCAGCTGTCGCTGGAAGAAGTAGTTGGCGTTCTCGAACCAGAGGAAACCCAGCGCCTCGCTGGCGCTGTACACCATGACCAGGCCGAAGGCGCACAGGGCGGCGATGTCGGTCAGCAGCCACCCGTCGACCCCGCCGAGGCTCAGGGTGCGGCCGCCAGCCAGTGTCTCGCGAAGACGCAGCGCGGGAACCCCGAGTGGACGGGTGCGTGTCGCCATCAGCGCTCCCTCCCAGCGGCGAGCGCCCGCACCGAGGCCGCGAAGGCGTCGCCGCGCTCTTCAAAGTTGCGGAACTGGTCAAAGCTGGAATAGCCCGGAGCGAGCAGCACCACGTCACCGGGTTGGGCGATGTCAGCGGCAACGTCGACTGCCGACTGCTGGTCGGCGACGACAGTACGGTCGACATAGCCACGGTCTGCCAGCGCGCCGTCGAGCTCCGCGGCCGTGTCGCCATTGAGGATGGCAAAGCGCGCGTGAGACGCAACCGCGTCGGCGAGGTCGTCTGGCGGCACACCCTTGCTGTGTCCGCCCCCGATCCAGACGATCGGCCGATCGAACGACTCCAGCGCGCGTGTCGCGGCGTCGATGTTGGTTGCCTTGCTGTCGTTCACCCACAGCACCCCACCGGAGTCCAGGGCCACCTGCAGGCGATGCGGCACCGCGCTGAACTCGCGCACCGCCGCCGCTATGTCGGCTGTCGCAACGCCCGCGGCCCGGCCGATGGCCGTCGCGGCGAGGACGTTGAGGACGTTGTGCCCGCCGAACAGCGGAATGTCAGCGACCGGCATGACCGTCTCCAGCGCTCCCGACGCGACGATGGCCACCTCGCCATTGGCGACGGTAGCGCCGTCGACTTCCGCGTCGCGCAGCGCCGCGCCGAAAAAGCGCACTGGTGCTGTGCTCGCCGCGGCCATGGCACGTGTCACCTGGTCGTCCCAACCGAGCACCGTGCATGAGACTGCGTGCTCCACGACCCGCTGCTTGGCGGCGATGTACGCGGCAAGGGTCCCGTGGCGGTCGAGGTGGTCGGGGCTGATGTTGAGCACCGCGGCGATCTCACAGCGCGGTTCCTCGACGGACTCAAGCTGGAACGAGGAGAGCTCGAGCACCACCCAATCCCCGCTCTGCACGTCCTGCACGCGGTCGAGCATGGTGTCGCCGATGTTGCCGCCGAGGTGCACGCGACGTCCGCCGCGCGCGATCACCGCGGCGCAGAGGCTGGTGGTGGTCGTCTTGCCGTTGGTGCCGGTGATGCCAACGATCCGGCCCCGGCAGCGTTCGAAAACCATCGACATCTCACTGCGCACAGGAATCCCCATGCCGCGGGCCAGCTCGAGCTCGGGCGCGTGCCAGGGCACCCCTGGCGATGGGCAGACCAGTGCGGCGCCGCGCACGACGTCCGGTTGATACAGGCCCAGCCGTACCTCCACGCCATCGGGCAGCCCGGCTGCTGCTTGGTGCAGCCGAATGTCGTCGCCGCGGTCGACGACGAGCACCTCGTAGCCGTCGTGCGCGAGCACCTTGGCGCACGCCAGGCCGCTGCGTCCCAGCCCGATGACGACGGCCCGACCGCTCATGCCACCGCTCCACGTGAGCGCGCGTACAGGACGGTCAGGAGGGTGCCGGCGGCGGCGGCCGCGGCAAAGCACGCCACCAGGCGCCGCTCGCGCAATCCGAGCTCCTCGAAGTGGTGGTGCAACGGGCTGGCGCGCAGCACGCGGCGGTGAAAGCGCCTGATGGCGGTGACGTTGATGATCACGCTCAGCGTCTCCGCGACGAAGACGACTCCCATCAGCGGCAGCAACCAGAGGATGTGCAATTCCGCTGACGTCGCCACCAACGCGCAGCCCAGTGCCAGCGAGCCGGTGTCGCCCATGAAGATGCGTGCAGGGAACCAGTTGAACACCAGGAAGGCGCACAGTCCGCCGACCAGCGCCGCGGTGACGATCACCACCGGGAGCGCGTGCTGGTGCAGGGCAACCGCCAGCAGGCCGGCGAACACCACCGCCGAACAGCTGGCCGCCAGACCGTCGACCCCGTCGGTGAGGTTGACCGCATTGCTCACGGCGATGACCGCCAGGATGCTCACCACGATGATGCCGGCGCCGTGAAGGTCCGGTTGGCCGAGCCCGGGGAACGCCTGTCGCGTTGCCCCTACGACATCGAGGCCGATGCCAACGAGGAGCCCGATGAATGCCTGGAAGGCGAGCTTCTGGTAGGCGCCAAGCCCGAACACCCCGCGTCCGCGGACGTTGTCACGGTCGTCGAGGAGTCCGACCAACGCGCCCGCAGAGAGCGCAAACACCAGCACGAAGCCGCTGCGCGTGCGATCGAAGACCAGCCAGGCCACCGCGGCGATGGCACAGAAGAGGATGCCCCCCATGGTGGGCGTGCCCATCTTGATCCTGTGCGACTGCGGGCTGTAGGACTGGACCCGCTGTCCCGCGCCGCGCGTGGCGAGCTGGGTGGTGAGCCACGGATAGAGTGCGACCCCGAGGCCGAGAGCGAGCAACCCCACCACCGCCGCGTGCTTCACGGGGTGATCCGCCACTGGTCGATGGCGACCTGGGCCACCTGCTTCCAGACGGGGGCGGCGAGCGTTGCGCCGAAGCGCACCACGCCGGTCTCGTGTGGAAAGTTCAGCACCACCAGCATGGTGAAGCGAGGGTTCTTGGCAGGAAGGAAGCCGGCGAACGAGACGACAACGTCGTTGCCGTAATGACCATTGGTGGCAACGCTCGCGGTGCCGGTCTTGCCCGCAACCTCACCCTTGAAAGCGGGGATCTTGGCCAGCGATCCCTCACCGCCGCGGTCCTCGACGACGCCGGTCATCATCTGCGCGAGCGTTGCCGCCGCGTCCGCTGAGATGACTCGGCGCGACGCCGGCACCACGATCGCCGACTTGCCGGTGGTGGGGTCGTTGACGGACTGGACGGCGTGCGGCTGCACCCAGACCCCGCCGTTGGCGACGGCGTTGACCGCGGCCAGGACCTCGACCGGGGTCACCTGCACCCGCTGTCCGAAAGCAGCTTCGGCGAGGTCCAGCTGTGACCACTTGTCCTGTGTCTGCAGGGGGACGTTCTGCTCCCCGTAGAGGTCCACCCCCGTCGGTGCGCCGACCCCGAACGCGAGCATGTTGCTGTAGAACGCGTTGGGGCCCATCAGCTGGCCGACCTTGATGGCGCCGTTGTTCAGCGACTCATCGAGAACGGTCTGCATGGTGATCCTGCCGTGGGCGCGACCGTCCCAGTCGCGAATGGTCGCGCCATCGATGGTCGTCGGTCCCTCGTTGAAGGTATAGGCGGGCGTGATCGCGCGGCTGTTCAGCCCGCCTGCGAAGGTGATCACCTTCTGCACGGAGCCGGGCTCATACACGTTGGCCACCGCGAGGTCGCGAAAGTCAGCGACCGGCGACGTCCAGTAGGAGTTGGCGTTGTATGTCGGGGCCTGTGCCCACGCCTTGATGACGCCCGTCTTGGTGTCCATCATGATCAGCGTCCCGGACGCCGCCTGCGCGGTGGCCACGCCCTGGGCGATTGCCTGCTCAGCCCAGTACTGCACCTGGGAATCGAGACCGAGTTGGAGATCGCGGCCGTTGTGCGCGTCGGACTGCGGATCGTTGCTCAGCGTGATGGAGTTGCCGGCGACGTCGCGCACCGTCGACTGATGACCGGCGGTGCCGCTCAGCACGGAGTTGTAATACGCCTCGAGGCCGTACTGACCGGTGCCGTCGTGGTTGACGTAGCCGAGAAGGTTGGCGGCGAAGGAGTCGCCGGTGAGCGGCGACGGCTCGTATACGCGCTGCTGGGCCGGCACCACCACGATCCCGGGGAGGTCGAGGGACGTCAACCGGTCGCTGACCTGCTGGGACACCGCCTTGGCGAGGTACACGAACCGGGTGGGTTCGGAGATGAGCGCGTCGACAGACGTCGCATCGAGCGAGAGCACCGGAGCCAGCTGACGCGCCACGGTCTCACGGGTGGATGCCGCAATCAGGCCCGGGTCCGCATACACGTCGTAGACGGTGCGGTTGCTCACCAGGACGCGGCCACTGCTGTCGAGGATCCGGCCCCTCGTCGCGGCGATCGTCACTGACTTCTGGTGGAGTGCAGCGGCACGGGCCGCGAGCGTGCTGTGCTGCAGCACCTGCACGTCGACCAGGCGTGCGCAGAGGGTCACCGCCATTGCCGCGAACGCCAAGGCCAGCCAGGTGCCGCGGTGGCGGAAGTCCGGCGAGTCGGCGACGAACCAGCCGCGTACGCGGGACGGGCTCTCCGGGGACCGGCGCCGGCTCACGGCGATGCGCCCTGGGAGCGGTGAACGCCGAAGGCCCCTCCGATGGCGGCGACCAGCTGCTGAAGGGGGTCACCGGACCGCGCCTGGGTGGCCAGCAGCGGCGCAGGCAGGTCGACGACGGGCTTGAGCAACGCGTCGACGTACGTCCAGTGGCCTGCGGGACGCATGCCGAGCTTCTGCGCGGCGGAGACGATGCGCTCAGCGCTCTCAAGGCGGGCGAGGTCGTCACCGAGCTGGGAGTCCTGGCTTCGCAGCTGTTGGTTCTGCTCCGACAGTGCAGCGACCTGGTACGTCGCCTGGGTCGAGTGCGCGCTCTGGCTGACGTATGCCACGCCCACCCCCGCGAGCGCTGCAATCAACGGCAGCAAGGGCAGTGGCGTGCGCGGTCCACCGCGGCGCAGGCGCGTGCGGCGGGTGGGTGTCTCGTCGAGCGGGACACCGGCGAGGTCATCGGTCGGAAGTTGGGAACGTGGGGTTCTGGGCACAGCCCGGGTCTCCGTGTGGGCAGGGACGTGAGCAGGAAACGGAAGCGGGGCGGTCGCGGTGTCGGGCGATGTGCCTAGCGCACGTCGTCGAGCTTCTCAGCGACACGAAGCCGGGCGGAGCGGGCTCGCGGATTGCTGGCGAGCTCAGCGGCGTCGGGCTTGATCGCCTTGCGACTGAGGAGGAGAAGAGAGGCCCGGTGAGCGCAGGTGCAGTGTGTCTGTTGGGGCGGACATAGACAGTTCTGTGCTGAGACGTGGAGTGCGTTCTTGACAAGGGTGTCCTCGAGAGAGTGGAAGGCGACAACCCCAAGACGCCCACCGGGCCGAAGAATTCGAATTGCTGCCTGCAGTCCCAGGTTGAGGCTCTCCAGCTCGTGGTTCACCTCGATCCGGATTGCCTGGAAGGTACGGGTCGCGGGATGGATCCGCTGGGGCCAGAAGCGTCGCGGGATGGTTCGCTCAACGATCTCGCGCAGCTGGGCCGTCCGCGTGATGCGTGCCCCAGCGCGGCTGCGCACGATGGCTGCCGCGATGGCTCCCGCGAAGCGCTCCTCACCGTAGGTTCTGATCAGCGCGGTGAGGTCGGTCGCGGACCACTCGTTGACGATCTCGGCGGCGGACAGGTCGGCGCTGGCGTCCATGCGCATGTCGAGCGGCCCGTCGAGCCGGAAGCTGAAACCGCGTGCGGGGTCGTCGAGCTGGAGGGATGAGATGCCAAGGTCGAGCATCACGCCGTCGACCGCGGTGATGGCGTGTGCCGCGGCAATCGACTCCATCGCCGAGAAGTCGCCCTGCTCGGCGATCACCGTCTGCGCATCGGCCGCGAATCGCTGCCGTGCGGCGGCCACCGCTGCCGAGTCGCGGTCGATGGCCAGGATGGTCCCGCCGGGACGGACGCGTTCGAGGAACGCGGCGACGTAGCCTCCGGCACCGAGGGTGCCATCGATGTACGTCAGCCCCGGCCGGGGCTGCAGGCTCTCTATTAGGGGGTGTAGAAGGACCGGCCGGTGTCCCGTCGCCTCAGGCGTCGGTCCACCAGGCGTGGCGAGGCTGCTGTCGTCCATGCCGGCCACGATCGACATGGAAACCCTCGTGCGTTGCGGGTGTGGTGGGAACCAAGCTCACGCCGGCTCGCCGGCGCTGATCGGGCGGGGGTTGCTGAGACGGTCCCCGAGCTCGGTGAACGTCTGCGGGTCGAGCCCGCGCTCCTCCGCGTCCCACACGGCCTCGCCCACCACCTCCACGACGTTGGAGACGCCGACGAAGACCGCGCGATCCTCGATGCGCGCGAAGCTGCGGTGCTCAGGACTGAGAAGGATCCGCCCCTGCGCATCGACCTCGACCCCGCGAGCGCCGGCGTAGAGGTGGCGCATGTAGAGCCGCTGCTCGGCGGAGCTGTCGGCGGTGAGGCGGTAGTGCTGCTCGTAGTCCTGCCATTCGGCTGCCGGGCGAATCACGAGCCGGTTCTCCGCGCCGGGAGCGATGACGGCGCCCCCGAGGTCGCGCCGGAACTGGGCCGGGAGTGCCACCCGACCCTTGGAGTCGACGGCATGGCGGAACGTGCCGTAGAACACGCGTCAGCTCCAGCCATCGCGTCGCTGCCGCCTGCACACATCCGTTGCCCCACTTTTCACCACTGTGCCCCACCGAATGGCGGAACCGTAGCAGTCTCACCTCAACGCGTCAATGCGAACAGATGTGCTGGACGGGTCAACGCACGGTCCGCCAACGGCTTCCCCAGGCACCCCCGGGGGACAGCGGTGGGGCACGGTGGGGTGCAATCCCTCTCAGCGAGGCGGCGGTAGAATCGTCGGGCAAGCCGGCCGGACGGCCGCGGGCGCTTCGTCGCCCGAGGAAAGTCCGGGCTCCACAGAGCAGGGCGCTGG
>JALZAG010000284.1 GCA_030948445.1 Candidatus Dormiibacterota bacterium | reverse complement strand
ACCACCAGGGTGCCCTCGAGCGTGCGGAAGCCCGGCTTGCCGAGGCTGACCGGCCAGGTGTTGACGAGCTGGTCGTTGGTGTACACGTTCATGGTGTGGGTGGTGTCGTCGATCAGCGACACGTGCTTGGCGCCGACGGTGAAGCTCTTCGTCCAGCTGGCCAACCCGAACACGCCGTTGCCGGCATTGACGCCGTGGAAGTTGGCGGTGACGGTCACGGTGGTGCCGCTCTGCCAGTACACGGCCGGACGGTAATGGAGGTCCGCGCCGTCGAACCAGTGCCAGGCGCCGACCTGGGGCGGGTTGGAGGCCACACGGAGGCGCTGCACGAGGGCGGCGCGCTGCGCCTCTGGGACCGACGTGTTGAAGTGCAGGTCGATCGGTGAGCCGACGCCAACTGTGGCCCCGTCATCAGGCGTTGAGGTGGTGAGGAGCCGCGCTGCCACCGTGCTCACCGTGGAGAAGACCGCGGCTGTGCTCGTGTGAGTGCCGCCGGCGCCGCTGGCGAGGGCGGTGACCTGGTACTGGGCAGCAGGGTCGAGGCCGTCGGTCGCCTTCCAGGTGCGGTTGTCTGCGGAGAGCTGGCCGGGAACGGCGGTGCCGCCGACCTTGGTGACGGTCACTGAGGTGAGGCTCCCGGTGCTGCTAGACACGCTCACCGGGGCATCAAGCGGCACGGCCGTGGCATGGTCCGCAGGGGTCACCGTGACGTCCGGAGGAGCCGCCGCCAAGACTGCGTTGGCGCCGCCCGAGCCTGTGCCGATACCCGCCGTCGAGGTCGAACAGCCGGCGAGAAGCGCCGACCCGCCGCAGGCGGCGGCGAGCACAAAAAGGCGGCGGGAATTCATCGCAGAGAACCGTACCATGCGTTCACTGGTCCAAGCCGTGCGGGAGTACAGACGTGCGCTCACCCATGATCAGAGAACGACCGGCGGAGGGCGATGGTTCCGGCGTGGCGGCACCGACGGTCTCGGTCGCCGAGCTGGTCGCCACGATGGCCGGCCCTGCGCCACCGCTACTGCTGGATGTGCGCTGGAGCCTGGGCGGACCACCCGGGCTCCAGGAGTACAGGGCTGGACATCTCCCCGGCGCTCGGTTCATCGATCTCGACCACGACCTCGCGGGACCTCCCGGGCGCGGGCGGGGGAGGCACCCGCTGCCTGACACCGCGGTGTTCGAGGCCGCCATGCGCGGAGCCGGGGTCAGCGACGGCTCCGCGGTGGTCGTGTACGACGCGGGCGGGGGCCTCAGCGCGGCGCGGGCGTGGTGGTTGCTCCGCCATCACGGGCACCGGGATGTGCGCCTCCTCGACGGCGGGCTCGCAGCGTGGGTGGCGGACGGGCACCAACTCGACGCCGACGAGCCGCCCACCTCCAGGGGTGACTTCACCGCTGGCCCGGGGACCACGCCCCTGCTGGACGCTGCTGGCGCCGCGCGGCTGGCGCGGGAAGGCGTCCTCCTCGATGCCCGAGCGGGGCAGCGGTTTCGAGGTGAGAACGAACCGATCGATCCGGTTGCCGGCCACATTCCTGGCGCCCGCAGCGCCCCTACAACCGGCAACCTGTGGGCGGATGGCACATTCCTCGCGCCCGATGCGCTACGCGCTCGATTCTCAGAGCTCGGAGCGAGCCGCGATGCCGCCGTCGGTGCCTACTGCGGCTCGGGCGTGACCGCGGCACACGAGGTTCTCGCGCTCGCCCTGGCGGGGATTCCCGCGGCCCTCTACGCCGGCTCATGGAGCGAATGGGTCAGTGACCGGTCACGGCCAGTTGCCGTGGGCGCCGACCCAGGCTGATCAGCAGGGGCTGGTGAGGCGCACCAGACCACGGCCGTGCATGCCACGCCGACGCACATGAGGTCCAGCCCGATGGTGTCATCCAGCGTGCGCCGGGCGTTGAGCCGCGTGCAGAGGATGCGATCGAAGACTGCCGGCGACGTCCTTACCAGCGTGACCTACAGTGGGCGGCCATGACCGGTCAGATCGCAGTCGTCACCGGGGCCAGCAGAGGCATCGGTCGTGCGCTGGTTGAACGGTTGAGAGAACGCGGGCATGAGGTCGCGGCGATCGCGCGATCGAGCGACGATCTCGCGAAGGTGGCGGCTCGGACCGGGGCGTCGCCATATGTTCTCGACGTCGCGGATCCCGCCGCGGTTGAGGCGACGTTCGCGCGGATCCTGTCCGAGGTCGGCCTGCCCGACCTGCTCGTGAACAACGCGGGCGTGTCCGGAGCCAGTGGCATGACATGGCAGCACTCAGCAGAGGACTGGTGGCGCGTGGTCGAGGTCAACCTTCGCGGCACGCATTTGTGTACCCAGGCCGTCCTTGAGGCGATGCTGCGCCGCGGCAGCGGACGGATCGTGAACGTGTCCTCGGGCGCAGCGTACTACCCCACCTGGGAGGAGAACGACGGGTTGATCAACTCCGCGTACATGGCAAGCAAAGCCGCGGTTATCCGCCTCAGCGAGGCGCTCGCAGGCGAGTGCGCGAGCACTGGGGTCAAGGTGTTCTCGATGTCACCCGGGATGATCAAGACCGACATGACCGCCGCGGGGTTCGCCGATCACTGGGACGAGGTCGATTTCTGGAGTCCGATGGACAAGGCAGTGCAGCTCGTCGAGGACATCGCTTCCGGCAGTCTCGACGCCCTGTCGGGACGCTACCTCCGCGCCGCGGTTGACGACTGGCACGCGCTCGTTGCCCGGGTGAATGAGGTCAATGCGGCTGACGCACATGCGCTCCGTGTGCGCCCCATGTGAAGCGGCGCTCATAGCCAGCGCAATCGCGCCCTAGGTGAGTCGCTCCACGATCATGGCCATGCCCATTCCACCGCCGACGCACATGGTCTCCAGCCCGATGGCCTTGTCCAGAGTGCGCAGGTCGTTGAGCAGGGTGCATAGGATGCGCGCCCCGGTCATCCCGAACGGATGGCCCAGAGCGATGGCGCCGCCGTGGGGGTTGAAGCGCTCGTCCCAGGGGTCGATGCCGATGCCGCGAGCAGCGGGGATCACCTGCGCCGCGAATGCCTCATTGAGCTCGACCACGTCGACGTCGTCGATGGTCATGCCGGCGCGGGCCAGTGCCTGCTTGCTGGCGTCGATCGGGCCGAGTCCCATGAGCTCGGGGTTCAGAGAACCAAGCCCGGTGCTGACGATCCGCGCCAGCGGGGTGATGCCCAGCTCCTTGGCCTTGGTGTCACTCATCACCACCACCGCAGCGGCGCCGTCGTTGAGCGGGCAGGAGTTGCCGGCGGTGACGGTGCCGTCCTCGCGGAACACCGGGGCCAACGTGGCCAGCTTCTCCAGGCTGGTCTCGCGCCGGGGCCCGTCGTCCTTGGTCATCTCGCCGGCGCCGTCGGGGAGCGGGACGGGGATGATCTCGCGGTCGAAGAAGCCGCTGTCCTGGGCGGCGACCGCGCGCTGCTGACTGCGCAGGGCGAACCTGTCCTGCTCCTCCCGGGAGATCTCCTCGCGGCGGGCCACGTTCTCCGCCGTCTGGCCCATGGCGATGTAGATGTCGGGGAAGCCTTCCTTGTTGCCCGGCTTGAGGCGCTCGTTCTCGTTCACCGGGTTGTCGCTCATCCCGTTGACGAACCGCGACACGCACTCGATGCCCACGGAGAGAAAGACGTCTCCCTCACCCGCCTTGATGGCGTGCGCCGCCATCCGCGTGGTCTGCAGCGAGCTCGAGCAGTAGCGCGTGACGGTGGTCCCGGGGACGTCGATGTTGGCGAGGATGCTCACCACCCGTCCGAGGTTGAAGCCCTGCTCGCCGCCGGGCAGCCCGCATCCGCAGATGAGGTCCTCGATGTCGTCAGGGCTCAATTGGGGGACCTGCTCGAGAACGCGGCCCACGATGTGGGCGCCGAGATCGTCGGGGCGGACGTTGACCAGCGATCCCTTCATGGCACGACCGATCGGGGAGCGACCGGCGGCGACGATGACGGCTTCAGGCATGGAGCGACAGGCCTCCCGACAAAGTTGACGTGGATGTCAATTGTGGCCGAACGGTACGGCGACCGGCCCCGCGGGCTATTCTCCGCTCCGCACAGGGCCGCTGTGCGCAAGCGGGGAGGAGGTCGTGGTGCAGTACTTCGTCACCGGTGCCACCGGATTCATCGGGCGCCAGCTGATCCCGCTGCTGCTTGCTCGCGAGGGCGAGATCTACGTGCTGGTGCGCCAGGGCTCGCGGCACCGCTTCGCAGCCCTGCGTGAGCGCCTCGACCCGGCCGGGAAGCGGTTGCGATCGGTGATCGGCGACATCGCTGAGCCCGGTCTCGCGATCAGCAACGACGACAAGTCCCGTCTCCAGGGCGCCACTGTGTTCCACCTCGCCGCGGTCTACGACCTCGCCGCCTCGGAGGAGGACACCAGGCGGGCCAATATCGACGGCACCCGCAACACCGTCGAGTTCGCCAACGCCATCCGCGCCGCTCGCCTCCACCACGTCAGCTCGATTGCCGTCGCCGGCCGCTTCAAAGGAGCGTTCACCGAGGAGATGTTCGCCGAGGGCCAGGACCTCGACCATCCGTACTTCTCCACCAAGTACGAGGCCGAGCGGATCGTGCGCGAGGAGGCGCAGGTGCCTTGGCGCGTGTACCGCCCGGGCATGGTCATCGGCTCGTCGGAGACAGGGGAGGCCGACCGCGTCGACGGGCCGTACTACGCCTTCAAGTTGATCCAGACGCTGCGCAGCCAGTTCCCGCAGTGGGCGCCGTTCGTGGGGGTGGAGGGCGGCCCGCTCAACGTCGTCCCCGTCGACTTCGTGGCCCGCGCCATGGACCACATCGCCCACCTCGACGGTCTCGACAACCGTGCCTTCCACCTTGTGGATCCCGCGCCGCTGTCGCTCGGCGACACCCTCAACACCTTCTGCCGGGCCGCACACGCGCCCGAGTTCGCGCTGCGATTCGACCGGCGGATGACCAAGATGATCCCCGGGGACACCCTCAAGGTGGTGGGCGACCTCCCCGCCATCAAGCGGGTTCGCCAGCAGGTGCTCGACCGCCTCGGCATCCCAGAGACGGCGCTCGAGTACATGGACTATCCGGCGACGTTCGACGCAGCCGCCGCCCAGGCGGCGCTGGCCGGCAGCGGGATCCGTGTGCCGCGCCTGCACGACTACGCCTGGCGCATATGGGACTACTGGGAGCGCCACCTCGATCCCGACCTGCCCACCGCGCAGAACGTCCGGCGGGTCGCCGGCGACAAGGTGATCGTCATCACCGGGGCGTCGAGCGGCATCGGCCGCGCGGTTGCGAGTGCGCTCGCCGGCTCGGGCGCGACGATCATCGGGGTGGCGCGTGGCGTCGAGAACCTCGA
>JALZAG010000282.1 GCA_030948445.1 Candidatus Dormiibacterota bacterium | reverse complement strand
TCCTCATCGCGGCCGGTCTCGGGCTCGCGGGAGTCACCATCGTGAGCCGGGCACGCCGCCGCCGCGACCCGCCAATCCGCTGGGTCCACCTGGGGCTGGGCATTCTGCTGTTCGTCGCGGGCAGCCTGCTCATGCTCCTGGACGTCGCCGTGGTGGGCGTGCGCTGACCCCTCAGGTTCGCCCGAGCAGGTCCAGGAATTCGTTGCGGCACTTGGGGTCACTCTGAAAGCCCCCGGTGAGGGCTGAGGTGACCGTGCGGCTGTTCTGCTTCTCGACGCCGCGCATCATCATGCAGAGGTGTGAGGCCTCGATGACCACGGCGACGCCGTAGGGATCAAGAGCCTCGTCGATGGCGGCGGCGATCTGGGTGGTGAGTCTCTCCTGCACCTGGAGGCGGCGGGCGAACACTTCGACGATCCGCGGCAGCTTGCTCAACCCGATGATGCGGCCTCGTGGCAGGTAGGCGACATGCGCCTTGCCGAAGAATGGGAGGAGGTGGTGCTCGCACAGTGAGTACACCTCGATGTCGCGGACGAGCACCATCTCCTCGTACGGCTCGGCGAAGACCGCGCCGTTGATGACGTCGGCGACGTTCCGTTCGTAGCCGTTGAGCAGGAACCGCAGGCTGCGGGCGACGCGGTCGGGTGTGTGCAGCAGCCCCTCACGCGCTGGGTCTTCGCCGACCTCCCGAATCAGACGTTCCACTAGCAAGGTGAGCGGGTCTTGGTCGTCGACGTCCTGGGGAATGTCTGCCTGCTCGCGCGGCGGGCGAATCGGCAACGGCGTGGGCTCGTCCATCGGCCAACTATGCCACCGCGATGGTGAGCGTCAGCGGTTGCTGTAGACCGGGATGTTGGTGCCAGACAGTGGCGCGGCGGCATCACTGACCAGAAACTCCACCAGCGCGGCCACGTCGTCCGGTGTCATCCCAGCTCGGAGGTGCGGGGCAGCGCGACGCAGCATCGCGGTGTCCACGGCCCCGGGGCTGAGCGCCACACAGCGCACCCCGAGCGGGCGTCCCTCCAACGCGACAGCCTCCGTCAACCCCAGCAGCCCGGCCTTCGACACGTTGTATGAGGCATTGCCGGGGAACTTCTCGACCCCGGCGACCCCCGACAGGGACGCCATGTTGACGATCACCCCGCCGCCACTGACCGCCATGCGCCGGACCGCCTCGCGGCACCCGGCGAAGGCGGCGTCCAGATTCACCGCCATGACGGTGCGCCACTCCTCGTCGCTGATGTCCACGAAAGCGCGGGGTTCGATGGTGGCGGCATTGTTCACCCAGACTGCGATGCGCCCGAAGCTGGCCGCAGCGTCTGCGACCTCCGCCATCGCGCCCGCTACGCCGAGGTCAGCGCGATGCACGTGAATGCCGGCATAGCCAGCCGCCGTCGCCGCCAACTCCGACTCGGTGCGGGCGACCGCGAGGACGGTGTGCGCCCTGGCGAGGCGACGGGCGATCGCCCGGCCGATGCCGCGGCCGGCACCGGTCACCACGGCGACGCTGGTCGTTGATAGAGCTTGCGTGCTACCCGTGTCTGTCACAGCGACGCGGGAGCGTACATCCCGTCTGCCCACGTCTGATGGCGGCGTGATTCATCGGAGCGCGATCGCGGTGACGCCACGGGTGGCCGGCAGACGAGGAAGCCCGAGGAGGTCTTCGATCGTCGCCAACAGCGAGGGGTGGGAGTAGGCGCGTTCGGGGCTCACCGCGCGCTTGCCGCCGAGGACCAGGGTCAGCACCTGATTCGACCCCCCGCCGTCGTTCTCGTCCCAGGTGATCACCACCACCCCGTTGCTCATCGCGGGCGACGCCAGGAGGGTCGGCACCGTGCGCTGGAGCCAGGCATCGCCGACGCTCGATGAGCAGTCGTGCATGTCATGGCACAGGTCGGGCGTGATCCAGATGAATCGCGGCGGCGACGCTGCGGCGAGGTCGGTGGCGAATTGTGAGAAGGGCACGACGGACGGCGGGCAGCGACCTCCGTAGTACGCGAAGGGATCGTGTTTCACGGCGTAGCCGTTGACACCCTGGCGGCAGTCCCGCCCCATCCCCTCCATGTAGGCGCGCCACGTCAGCCCGGCCGCGGTCAACTGATCACCGATGTCCTGCCCCGGAAGCACGTGGTAGCCGTCGTCGGACAGCCCCCAGGTGCTCCCCGAGGTGAGCGCCAGGTAGTTGGGCAGGCTGGGATGGCCGGCTGCGTGGTAGTCGGTGAGCGCTGTCGCCGTCGATGCGATCGTGTGGATGTAGGGCAGGCCGACGACGCTGCTGTAGCCGTGGTTCTCCATGACGATCACGGCAACGCGCGCGGGCTGAACCGGGGCAGCTGGTGGCGATGGCGCAACCGCGCCCGGTGGTGAGGGCGTCGCGGTGGGCGTTCCCAGGGCCGGCGTCGGTCCGCAGTTCACCAGCAGAACGCACCCTGCGAGGGCAGCCAACCAGCTCCGGCGAACACCAGGGTGAGGCGCCACCCCCACAAGGTACGCGGCGAGCACGGACGGGCCAGGTGCGATGGTGCCCAGGAAGGGACTCGAACCCTTACAACCTTGCGGTCACCAGCCCCTCAAGCTGGCGTGTCTACCAATTCCACCACCTGGGCACGTGGCCGGCGGATTTTACTTGACCGGCTCGCGCCAAACCGGCGGTGGCGAGCGCCTTGTGCCCTCCACCCGAACTACTTACTATGGGTGAATCATTATCCGGCGTTATGCACTGGGATGAGCATGGCAGTAGCCCTCCGCAACGTTGAAGCAGCCGCTCAGCCCCCGGCAGCGGCGCCCGGCCAGGTGCCGCTGGCGCTGCGCCGCCTCCTCCCCCTCCTGCACGACGCGCTGAGATCGACTGCGCCTGCGCCACGGACACGCGTCGGGGTGATGTCCGCCTACCACCTCGGCTGGACGGACGCCGAAGGACGGCCACACGGCACGGGCTCCGGCAAATTCGTTCGAGGCTGCCTGGCGCTCTGGGCGGCGGAGCAATGCGGAGGTGTCGCCAGCGATGCCGCACCGGCCGCCACCGCGGTTGAGTGGATCCACAACTTCACGCTGGTCCACGACGATATCCAGGATGGCGACCTCGAGCGGCGCCATCGGCCCACCGTCTGGGCAGTCTGGGGCAGCGCGCAGGCGATCAACGCGGGCGACGGCATGCACGCGGTCGCATACCGGGCTCTGCTCTCCGGGCGCGACCGCCCGGCTGCTCGTCTGCGGGCCACGGCAGCTGTCAATGACGCGATCCTCGCGGTCATCGAGGGTCAATGCCTCGACCTCGCGCTCGAGGGCCGGGTCGACACGACCGTGGCGACCTACCTCCAGCTGGCTCGCGGCAAGACGGGCGCGCTGATCGGTGCGGCACTCGAGTCAGGCGCGGTGATGGGTGGCGCCGACGCCCGGCGCGCCGCCCTGCTGCGTCGCGTCGGCGTCGAGATCGGGGTCGCCTTCCAGGTTCGCGATGACTGGCTCGGGATCTGGGGCGACAGTGAGGTCACCGGCAAGGGTCGCGGTGACCTGGCGCGGCGCAAGATCACCTACCCGGTGGTCGCAGGCCACGCGCGCATGCGTGGCGTGGCGCAACGCGAATTCCGGCGACTGTATCGCCAACCCGGCGGCGACGAGGTCACCCTCCGCGGCTTGCTCGACGAGTGCGGCGCCCGCGACGCTGTCGCCGACGAGCTGGAGCGGCGCAGCCGATCGGCGATGCGACTGCTGGCGGCGTGCGGCCTCTCGCCCGGGGGCATGGATGACTTCCGGTCCATCGTCGACTTCGTGGTCGGTCGGGCCGCCTGATCGTGGCCGTCAACGGCGAGCGCAATGGTCACCACGCGGTGGTGACCTCGACGCGCAAGGCCGACCACCTGCGCATCAACCTCGAGGAGGACGTCGCTGCCAAGGGCGTCGACGCCGGCTTTGGTGCGTATCGCTTCATGCACTGCGCGCTGCCCGAGATCGACCTGGACGCCGTCACCACGACCACCGATGTGCTCGGCTGGACCTTGCAGTCCCCGCTGTTCATCTCGTGCATGACCGGCGGAACCGACCGTGCGCAGCGCATCAACATGGCCCTCGCGGAGACCGCTGCCGAGCTCGGCATCGCGCTCGGTCTCGGCTCGGCGCGCATCCTGCTCGAGCGCCCGGAGGCGCTGCCGACTTTCGCCGTCCGAGACCTCGCGCCCCACGTCCCGCTGTTTGCCAACCTCGGCGCCGTCCAGCTCAACCTGGGGGTCAGCGCCGGTGACTGCGCACGACTGATCGACATGCTGGGCGCCGACGCACTGGTCCTGCACCTCAACGCCCTCCAGGAGGCGCTCCAAGCCGAGGGTGACACCTGTTTTGGCGGTCTGCTCGATCGCATCGAGGCGGTGGCCACATTCCTGTCGGTGCCGGTGATCGTCAAGGAGGTTGGCTGGGGCATCTCAGCGGACCTGGTGACCGCTCTGCTCAGCACCGGGGTGGCCGCCGTCGATGTCGCTGGCGCTGGGGGAACGTCGTGGAGCGAGGTCGAGCGTCACCGGCTCGGCGGCCCGGCGGCACGAACGGCGGCGGCGTTCGCTGGCTGGGGTATCCCCACCGCCGTCGCGCTCACGCAGGCCCGCGCCGCCGCGCCGGATGCGGTCATCTTCGCGAGTGGCGGTGTGCGCAGTGGCCTCGATGTCGCCGTCGCCGCCGCGCTCGGAGCTGATCTCGTCGGCGTTGCCGGGCCGTTCCTGCGCGCGGCGGCGGAGGGCACGCAGGCCTGCGTCGACCTCGGGCGTGAATGGATCGACGTCCTGCGGATCGCCATGTTCTGCACTGGGTCACGGGACCTCGCGTCGCTTCGCGGCGGCGGCCGCCTCGTCCGTGAAGACGGAGCTCCGGTACCGGGCGCCGACGGCGTCGCGCTGGTGACCAGCCTGATCGAAACCATCTCCGATCTTCGCGGGACGCAGGTGACGCGCACGACCGCACGCGGATGACTGGGCTGGCACAGGCCCCGCCGCCGGCGGAGCTCGCCCACGCTGACGCCTTCTGTCGCCGTCTGGCGCGCAGCCACTACGAGAACTTCACGGTGGCATCCGCGGTGCTGCCGGCGGAGCTGCGCGTGCACCTGGCGCGGGTCTACGCGTACTGCCGGGTCACCGACGATCTCGGTGACGAGAGTCGCTCCGACCTGCGCCTTCACACCTGGCGCGAGGAGGTGTGCGCGGCGCTCACCGGCGCACGCGTCCCAACGCACCCGGTACTGCTCGCTCTTCGAGAGACGGTCACCGCGTGCGCCATCCCCGACCAGCCCTTCATCGACCTGATCAGCGCCAACCTGCAGGACCAACGGGTCAGCTCGTACGCCACCTGGACAGAGCTCGAGGCCTACTGCCTGCTCTCGGCCGCGCCGGTCGGACGCATGGTGCTGGCGGTTCTGGGCATTCGCGGTTCACGCGCCGAACACCTTTCCGACTCGGTCTGCATCGGTCTGCAGCTGGCCAACTTCGCCCAGGACGTGTCAGTTGATGCGCGTCTGGGCCGCCGGTACCTGCCAGCGGACGAGGTGAAGTCCCTAGGCGTCGAGGGAGCGGTTCGCGCGATGTGCGAACGGGCGCAGACGATGCTCGAGGCCGGGTGCGAGCTCGAGGCGATGACGACCGGAAGGTTGCGCGCGCAGCTCGCCATGTACCGGCTCGGAGGCACGGCCATCATCGATGCGATAAGGAGGGCGTCGTTCCGCACAGAGTCGGCCCGTCCTGAGGTGAGCACCCCAGTGAAGGCGCGCCTCGCAGCCGAGGCGATCGCGATGCTGGCGAGCGACCACGATGCTGGCAACACCGGCGCGCGCGGCATCGTCGAGGCCGAGCGCGTCTGCCAGCGACTGGCCCGCGTCAACGCCGCCAACTTCTATTGGGGCTTCATTGCTCTGGCGCGGCCGCAGCGTGTCGCTATCTATGCCCTGTACGACTTCGCTCGCCAGGTCGACGACGCCGTCGACGCGCCCGCCGGCGGCGACCCGCGAACCGCTCTGACCGAGGCTCGGCGGCGGCTGCATCGCGCCCTGGCGGGCGAGCCCGACGACGAGGTCACCACCGTCCTTGCGCGCGCCGTCGCCGCGTACCGAATTCCGCTGAGCGAGCTCGAGGGTCTCATCGACGGAGTCGAGTGCGACCTGACCACCTCGCGATACTCAAGCTGGGACGAGCTCTCCGGCTACTGCCGGTTGGTGGCCTCGACGGTCGGACGTATGTGCGTGCGCATCTTCGGGTTCGACAGCGACGTGGCTTTGCAATACGCCGACGACCTGGGTCTGGCCATGCAGCTCACCAACATCCTCCGCGACATCCGCGGCGACCTCGAGATCGGACGCGTCTACCTGCCCGCCGCTGAGCTCACTGCGTACGGCATCACCGAGCAGGACCTGGCAAACGGCCGGGCCACAGCGCGCTGGAATGAGTTCGTCGAGTTTCAGGCGCAGCGTGCACGCCGCCTGTTCGCGTCCGGCCTGCGCGTTGAACGGCACATCCCCCAGCGCGCCGGGATCTGTGTCCGAACCATGGCGGGCCTCTACCAGGAGATCCTCGCCGAGATCGAACAGAACCCCGAGCTCCCCCTGCAACGGCGACTCTCGCTGACCCCGTCAAAAAAGGCGGCGGTGCTGTTCCGCGCGGCGCTGCCGCGGGCATCCCGCGGCTTGGGCTCCGGCAGCAACGCCACGGCGCGACACTGATGCGCGTCATCGTCGTCGGTGCGGGTCTGGCGGGACTGGCCGCGACGTGCCGACTTGCCGACCAGGGTTGCGATGTGATCCTGGTCGAGCGGACGCGACTCGTCGGCGGCAAGGCGACCTCCTTCGTGGTGGACGGTGTCGAGGTGGACAACGGACAGCACGTCCACCTCGGCTGCTGCGTTGAGTACCTCGACTTCGTCGACTCGCTTGGGATGTCGGGGTCGCTGTGGAACCAACCGCGTTTCGAGGTGAACGTGCTGCGGCATGGCCGCCGGCCCTCTCGTCTCTATGCCACGCGCGGCCTGCCGCCGACGCTCAGCCTGTTGCCATCGTTCTCGATGTACGCACCGCTGGGACCGGCGGCGAAGTTGCAGGTGGCTCGGGCCCTGCGCTGCGTAGCCGAAAGACCCGCACCCACGGAGACCTTCGCAAGCTGGCTGCGCCGACACGGTCAGGGTCGCGCGGCGGTCGACGGCTTCTGGGAGGTGTTTGTCGTTCCCGCGCTGAACGCCAAGCTCGACGACGTCAGCGCTGCTGACGCGCTCTTTGTCGTGCGCACCGCCTTCGCTGGGCACCCCGCTGCGGCGCGCATCGGCTGGTCCCGCGTCCCGCTGGCACGCATCGCGGATGTCGCGGCAGCTCGAGCGTCGGACGTGCAGATGCGCACCGGTGTCGTCTCGCTGGTCGACGAGGGGGGCGCCATCCGCGGGGTGCGCTGCAGCGATGGGGAGGAGATCCACGGTGACGCCGTGGTCCTCGCGGTACCCCCTGCCCGACTGGCCGCCATCCTCGGCAATGCGGACGCGTACGGTGTCCACGGTCTCCATCAATTCCAGCCGCGGTCGATTGTCGACGTCCATCTCTGGTTCGAGGGTGAGGCCGGACTGGGCTTTGCCGCGATCATCGGCTCGCCGGTCCAGTGGGTCTTCGAGAAGCAGCCCGGCTACCTGTGCTGCAGCCTCAGCGCAGCCGACACCCTGGTGGGGTGGCCCGAAGCTGACCTCGTTGAGCTCTGCCACGCTGAGCTGGTCGCGGTGTGGCCACAGCTGCGCGCCATGAAGCTGGTGCGCGGCGCCGCCACCCGCGATCCTGAGGCCACGTTCGTTCCTTCCCCCGGGCTTCGACGCCCCGGACCGGGGACGAGCCGCGCGAACCTGGCCATCGCCGGTGCCTGGACCGCCACCGCGTGGCCGGCCACCATGGAGTCCGCCGTGCGCAGCGGCCGCGCAGCTGCCGGCGCCCTCACGGCAACGGCGCTGTCCGCGCCGCGGCAGCTGGAGGCAGTTGGTGGCTGACATGCTCCAGCGCGAGCGCGCCGCTGCCGCGGCGCCGGGCGCGCACCGCGCGGTGCTGGCGGCCACCGACCATCTCCTCGACGGCCAGGACGAGCGCGGATGGTGGTCGGCTGAGCTCGAGACCAACGTCACCATGACCGCCGAGCACGTGCTGCTCCTCGCCTTCCTCGGCCTGCCGCACGACGAGATCCGCGACGGTGCCATCCACCACCTGCTCACCTCTCAGCGCGATGACGGCTCCTGGGGCGTCTATCACGACGGTCCCGCCGACCTCAGCACCACCATCGAGGCGTACGTCGCCCTGCGCGTCCTGGGGCTGGATGGCAGCCGGCACGAGCTGCGTCGGGCGCTGCGCGTCATCCTCGAGCAGGGCGGCGTCGCGCATGCGCGCGTCTTCACGAAGATCTGGCTGGCGCTCTTCGGGGCATACCCATGGGAGGGCGTGCCCAGCATGCCGCCCGAGCTCGTCTGGCTGCCGCCATCCATACCGCTCAACCTCTATGACTTCGCCTGCTGGGCGCGCGGGACCATCGCACCTCTGCTGATCGTGATCTCACGCCGTCCACGCCGACCCCTGCCGTTCTCCCTCGCCGAGCTGGTGCTTCCCGGAACCGAGTGGCGCCTCCGCCGCGTCGAGGCGAGCGGGCCGTTCGCATGGGCCGATCGGCTCCAGAAGCAGTACGAGCGTCTGCGAATCCAACCGGGTCGCAAGGCGTCGCGACGCCGGCTGGTCGATTGGGTTCGCGACCGCCAGGAGGCCGATGGAGGCTGGGGCGGCATCCAGCCTCCATGGGTGTATTCGCTCATCGCACTGCACCTCGAGGGCATGCCGCTGGACCACGCGGTGATGCAGCGCGGACTGCACGGGCTCGCCCGCTTTGCGCTGGATGACGGCGGAGGCTGGCGGCTGCAGGCGTGCATGTCGCCGGTATGGGATACCGCCCTGGCGGTGCTGGCCCTGCGCGGAGCCGGTGTCCCGCCGGACGCTTCACCAGTACGGCGCGCCGTGGACTGGCTGGTGGGCGAGCAGATCCTCGGCGGCGGCGACTGGCAGGTTCGCTGCCCGCCGGATGTCGAAGGCGGCGGCTGGGCGTTCGAGTTCGACAACGACACCTACCCGGACATCGACGACACCGCCGTCGTGGTGCTTGCGCTCCTCCAGGCCGAGCAGACGTCGGCGACGCGTGCTGCGGTCAGCCGAGCCCGACGTTGGGTGGAGGCGATGCGCTCGAGCAACGGCGCATGGGCGGCGTTCGACCGCGACAACACGCGCCAGCTGGTGTACGCACTGCCATTCGCCGACTTCGGCGCCATGCTCGATCCTCCGAGCGCAGACGTCACCGCACACGCCGTGGAGATGTTCGGAGCACTCGGGGAACCCCCCCATGCTCCCGTGATGGCGCCTGCGATCGCCTACCTGCGCGCGGCCCAGGATCCGCAGGGATCGTGGTTCGGACGCTGGGGGGTCAACCACCTGTACGGCACCTGGTGCGTGGTCAGTGCGCTGGCGCCTCTTCACGCCGACGATGCCGCCGTCGCGCGGGCGCTCGGATGGACACAGAGTGTCCAAAACCCTGACGGGGGCTGGGGCGAGTCCTGTCTGTCATACCGCGACGAGTCGTTCGCCGGGGTGGGTTCGAGCACAGCATCGCAGACCGCTTGGGCAATGCTCACGATGCAGGCGGGTGGCGCCTCCGAGGCGGCCGCTTCGCACGCCGGAGCTCGTCATCTCATCGAGCGCCAGGTGAGTGGGACGTGGGCCGAGCGAGAGCACACCGGGACTGGGTTTCCCGGCGACTTCTACATCAACTACCACCTCTACCGCCACGTCTTCCCGCTGATGGCACTGGCCCCGTACGCCAGCACCGACGTCTAGGAGCACAACCATGGGCATGCCTCTCCGTCAGAACCTGCGCATCGGCGCCTACGTGATGAACCAGAAGCTCCACCGCAGGGAGAAGTTCGCCCTCGTCCTCGAGCTCGAGCCCCTCTACCAGTGCAACCTCGCATGCGCCGGCTGCGGAAAGATCCAGCAGCCGGATGACATCCTCGCTCGGCGGCTTTCGGTTCAAGAGTGCATCGACGCCGTCGAGGAGTGCGGTGCACCGGTGGTTTCCATCGCCGGCGGTGAACCGCTGGTCCACCGTGAGATCGATCAGATCGTCGCCGCCCTGGTGAAGCGCAAGAAGTTCGTCTTCCTGTGCACCAACGCCCTGTTGATGGAGAAGAAGCTCGACAAGTTCACACCGTCACCGTACTTCTCCTGGATGGTGCACATCGACGGGTTGCGCGAGCGGCATGACGAGTCGGTGTGCCGCGATGGCGTGTTTGACAAGGCCACCTCAGCGATCCGCGCGGCCAAGCGACGCGGCTTCAGGGTGAGCACCAACACCACCTTCTTTGGCCAGGACGACGCCACCACCGTGCGCAGCGTCCTCGACTACCTCAACGACGACCTCAAGGTCGACATCATGCAGATCTCTCCCGGCTATGCCTACGAGCGTGCCCCCGACCAGGAGCACTTCCTCGGCGTGGAGCGCACCCGCGCCATCTTCCGAGAGGCGTTCGCCGACGGCCGACGCAAGAAGTGGCGCCTCAACCACTCGCCACTGTTCCTCGACTTCCTTGAGGGCATCGTTGATTTCCCGTGCACGGCATGGGCAATCCCCTCGTACTCTGTGCTCGGCTGGCAACGTCCGTGCTACCTGATGAACGATGGGTACGTGCGCAGCTACCGCGACCTGCTCGAGACCACCGAATGGTCACAGTACGGCCGCGGGCGCGATCCGCGCTGCGAGAACTGCATGGCCCATTGCGGGTATGAGCCGACCGCGGTGATCGCCACCACCAGCTCTCTGCGCCAGACCATCCGGGCAGCATCGGAGACACTGGTGGGGCAGCGTTCGCGGTGAGCGTCGACGAGGTCTTCCTCACCGGCGCCACGGGCTTCATCGGCTGCCACATCCTCGATGCCCTCCTCGAGGGTGGCCACCCGGTGCGGGCGCTCGTCCGCTCGCCCGGACGATTGCCGCGCCGTTCCGGTCTCACCGAGGTGGTCGGTGACGTGACCCGAGCAGGTGGCCTCGTCGAGTCCATGCGCGGCTGCCGGGCGCTCATCCACACCGCGGCCGCGTACTCCTTCGCGCCAGCGGAGCGGTCGCGGATCCGCGCCACCAATGTCGCTGGCACCGCGGGCATCCTCGAGGCGGCTCGGCTCGCAGGTGTGGAGCGTGCGGTGGTGACCTCAAGCTCGGCAACCGTCGGGGCCGCCCGCGCGCACCGCCCGGCGACGGAGGACGACCACGCCGACGAGCATGGCCACTCCGCGTACCACGACTCGAAGATCGCCGCCGAGCGTGTGGCGCTGGCGGCCCGGCTGCCCGCAGTCATCCTTCTGCCCACCGCCCCCGTCGGCCCAGGAGACTGGAAGCCAACTCCCACAGGGGCCGCGCTCCTCACATTCCTGCGCGGCCGAGTCCTCGCGAGCGTCACGGGCGGCCTCAACGTCGTCGCCGTGGCCGACGTGGCCAGGGCACACGTGGCCGCGCTGGAACGAGGCCAGCTCCGCCGGCGCTACCTGATCGCCGGCGAGAATGTCAGCTTCGACGAGCTCTGGAGAAGGCTCGGCGCTGTATCAGGACGCCGGCCTCCGCGTCGCCGCATGCCTCATGCGATCGTCATGCTCGCGGCCCTCGCCGACGAGGCGCGATGCCGGGTGATGCGGGGCGCGCAACCGCTGGTCCCGCTGGAGGGCGCGCGCATGGCCCGCCACCACATGTACGTCGAATCCACCCGTGCCCGGGATGAGCTGGGCGTGGAACGGACCAGCGTCGATGTCGCGCTGGAGCAGTCGGTACGCTGGTATCGGGACCACGGCTACGTCGGCGCGTGAACGCGACCGGTCAGCTGGCCGCTGCCTCGCGCTGCGGCGAATCGGCTGAGGGCAGCGGCCTCACCTTGACGATCGTCGGCGGCTCGGGCGCGATCTGTACTCGGGTTCGCGCCGCCGCCGGGGATGTTCGAGCTCGGACCGGTCGCTTCGGCGGCTTGACCGAGACGGAGAGCTCCAGCCCGAGATATGTGCGGGCCACCAGTTCGGCGAGCCGGGTCACCTCGGTCACCTCAAGGGTGGCGATCAGGCTGTGCAGGGCTTCGCGCTGTACGCTGATGGCGCGACCGAGGACGGTTTCACCCTCGCCACGGAGGCGCACCCTGACATGACGCCGGTCGGAGTCGTCGCGGACGGCCTCGACCAACCCGGCGTCGCTGAGCTCGTGCACAAGCAGCGAGATGCGCGACTCCGGGCAGTGCAGCGCTCGGGCCAGCGCACCCTGGCCGGTCCCGGCTGGACCTCCCGCGGCCACGACCAGCAGGAGGTGATAGCGCTGCTCGGTGAGGCCGAAGGTCACCAGCGTTTGGCCCATCACGGCCTGCGCATCCGCGAAAGCGCTCCTGAGCTGCGCGACCAGCTCGATGTCCGCCAACGCATCGCGCGCGCGGCGCACACCCTCTGTGGACATGCGGTGAATGTACACGCTGGGAACCTCGTTTGCGCCCATTCGCGATGGCTGGCATGGGGAACGACCGGTTCGCGCGCTCTCAGTCCCGCCCAGGCGGGGGGCCCGCCATGAGCCCACGACTGGGGCGCGGCGGTACCGTGGCGCGGCGGCACGTGCTGATCACCGGCGCCGCTGGTGGCTTGGGGACAACCATCGCTACCCGCCTGTCCGGCCAGGGAGCGCTGCTGATGCTGGTCGACATCGATGCTGCCCGGCTGCTCGCCCTCCGCGAGCGCCTGTCGTGCCACGCACTCGTCGCCGACGTCAGCGACGCCGAGGACCGCACCCGGATCCTCGCCCACTGCGAGCGGGTCGAGCACGTGCCGGACGTTCTGATCAACAACGCCGGGGTCGAGAAGGCAAGCGAGTTCGCCGAGCTCGAGCCGGAGGAGATCCGCCACGCGGTGGACGTCAACCTGGTTGGCGCGATGCTGCTGACGCGGACACTTCTGACGGGAATGCGCGCGCGCGGG
>JALZAG010000266.1 GCA_030948445.1 Candidatus Dormiibacterota bacterium | reverse complement strand
GGCGCCTTGCGCGCCCGCTTGAGCCCGTACTTCTTGCGTTCCTTCTCACGAGGATCGCGTGTCAGAAGGCCGGCCTTTTTGAGCGCGGGGCGCAGTTCCGCGTCCGCTGACACCAGCGCGCGGGCGATGCCGTGGCAGATGGCCCCGGCTTGACCGGCGACACCGCCACCCTCCACCTTGATGCTGGCCACGAAACGTCCGAGGTTATCGGTGACGCGCAACGGCTGAGTGACCACCGTCTCCAGGTCGCGACGGCCGAAGTACTCGCTCGGCGAGCGGCCGTTGATGACCAGCACTCCGTCGCCAGGCACGAGGCGCACCCGCGCTACCGCGCTCTTGCGGCGCCCGGTTCCGTAGAAGTAGTGCTCACTGGTTGCTGGCAAGCTTGATCTCTCCAAGGTCGCCGAAGCTGATCGGCTTGGGCTGCTGGGCGGCATGCTGGTGCTCAGGACCGGGGTAGACGCGCAACCGCTTGAGCATGTCCGCGCCGAGGGTGTTGTGCTGGAGCATTCCACGCACGGCGTGCGTGATCGGGTACGTGGGGTCGCGCTCCATCTGTTCCTCGTAAGTGCGCTCGTGCCGGCCGCTGGGATATCCCGAGTACCGGTCGTAGACCTTGAGGGTGCGCTTGCGACCGGTCACCACGATGTCGCGGGCGTTGATCACCACGACGTGCTCACCGGTGTTGAGGTGAGGGGTGAACTGCGGACGATGCTTGCCGCGCAGGATGCGCGCGATGTTCACGGCGAGGCGCCCCAGCGTCTGGCCGCGCGCGTCGACGAGGTACCACGTGTCTGCGAGTGTGCCGGGCCGCGCCGTGTAGGTGCGCTGCGAGGTCTGGGTCATGACTCTGTCTCCGCGGTCGGCGCCGGGTAGGTGACACTCCACTGGTGCAGGCCGCGCGCTGGTGCCACCGTGACTGTCGCGCAGTCCCCTGGCTCGGCCAGCATGCCGGCGACGTCGCCGACGCTGGTCCGGCCACGGCCCACCGCGACCAGTGCACCGGCGATGGCGCGCATCATGCCGTAGAGAAAGGCATCGGCGCTGACCTCGATGACGTACGCCGGCGCTTCGTCAGCCAGCGGCGCGGCCACCCGCCGAACGCTGGCCTGGTGGACAGTGCGCACGGTGGTGCCGTCGCGCCGTGGCGAGCGACCGAACGCCGCGAAGTCGTGTGTGCCGCGCATCAGGCTCGCCGCCTCACGCATGGCGTCAGCGTCCAGCGGGCCGGAGCAGTGCCACGCGTGGCGGCGCAGCAGCGGCATGCGCTCGTGCCGCGACGCCACCACGTAGCGGTAGGTGCGGCTGAGCGCGTCGAAGCGGGCGTGAAAGTTCGACGCAGCAGCTCCGGCGCGGCGAACCGCGACATCCTCTGGGAGTAGCGCGTTCAGCGCCGCCCCGAGCCGCTGTGGATCCCAGTCGGATGAGAGCGGGACGCCGACAACCTGTCCGTGGGAATGCGCACCAGCGTCAGTGCGACCGGCCGCGCTGAGGTGAGGGGTCTCGCCGGTCACATCGCGGATGGCATCGCGCAGGACACCCTCGACGGTGCGCGTGTCCGGCTGGGCCTGCCAGCCGTGGAACTCACTGCCGTCGTACTCGAGCACCAGCCGAATCATGCTCATCTCAGTCGACGAGCTCGATGATCGCCAGGGGGGCGGCATCGCCCGGGCGGGGGCCGACATGGATGATCCGCGTGTAGCCGCCGGGGCGCTCCTTGAAACGGGGCACCAGCGTGTTGAAGAGGCGGGCGCTGACCTCGCGGTCGGAGACATAGAGAGCCACCTGGCGCCGCGCATGAAGATCGTCGGGCTTGGCGGTGGTGATGACGCGCTCCACCCAGCGGCGCAACTCCTTGGCACGCGCCTCAGTCGTCTGGATGCGGCCATGGCGCAGCAGCGACGTGACCTGGTTGCGGGTCATCGCCTGGCGATGCGCGGCGGTGCGGCCGAACTTGCGTCCGGCGCGGCGGTGACGCACTGATTGTCCCTACCTGCCGCCGGGCTGAAAGAGGGTTTCGAGCTCGTCAGGCGTCACCATCTGGCGCTCGACGAGCTTCTCGCGGATCTCGTCGAGGGACTTCTGGCCGAAGTTGCGCAGGGTGAGCAGGTCCTCCTGGCGCATCGCAACCAGTTGCCCCACCTTGGTGACGTCATTCGCCTTGAGGCAGTTCAGCGCCCGAACACTGAGCTCGAGGTCCTCGATCGGGGTGTCGGCCAGCCTGCTGGGCAGGTCGTTACCGCGCTTCTGGCTCTGCGGAGGCACGGCCAGGTTGTCGCCAAAGCGCACGAAGAGATCGAGGTGCTGCGTGAACAGCGCGGCGGCCTGGCTGACCGCGTCGACCGGGCTCAGTGTGCTGTCTGTCCAGACCTCGACAACCAGCTTGTCCCACTCCGTCTCCTGACCGACGCGGGTCTTCTCGATGGTGAAGTTGGCGCGGCGCACCGGGGTGAAGATGGCGTCGATGGGGATGACGCCGATCGGCTGGCCTTCGCGCTTGTTGCGCTCCGCGGTGACGTACCCCTTGCCGCGCTCCACAGTGAGGTCCATGCGCAGGTGCGACTTGGGACCGTCGAGCGTGCAGATGTGCACGTCGGGGTTGCGGATCTCCACGTCGCTGCTGGTCTGGATGTCACCGGCGGTGACCTCCTTGGGCCCGCGCACGTCGAGGGTGATGCGCACGGGCTCGTCACTGTGCGAGATGACGTTGATCTCCTTGATGTTGAGGAGGATCTCGGTGACGTCCTCCTTGATGTTCGGGATCGCGGAGAACTCGTGGGCGACGCCGTCGATGGAGACAGAGGTGATGGCGGCGCCGTTGAGCGACGAGAGCAGGACGCGGCGGAGCGAGTTGCCCAGCGTGGTCCCGAACCCGGGCTCGAGCGGCTCGATCTCGAACTTGCCGTAATCGGTGCTGCTTTCGACTTCGCGGACTGCGGGAGCGGCGATCGTGTCAACCATAAAAAGTGGGGTGCCTCACAGGGTGCTGGCGTCGCAGGTCCGCGTCGCCATGAATGGGTTATCGACAGGGGAAGGTCGGTGGGAAATATGTGCGACCGTCATCGCGAGTAGAACTCCACCACGAGCTGCTCGTCGATGGTCTGCTCCATCTCGTGTCGCTCGGGCAGGCGCACCACGGTTCCACGCATCGCATTCGCGTCCAGCGTCAGCCAGTCCGGAACGGTGCGGCCGGCGACGAGCTCGCGCGCGTTGATGATGGGCGGCAGCTTGCGGCTGCGCTCGCGCACCTCAACCACGTCGCCCGGTCGCACCTGCGCTGACGCCACGTTGATGGTGCGCCCATTCAGCTGGAAATGGCGGTGGGACACGAGTTGACGCGCCTCGCGGCGGGAGGCGGCCAGGCCGAGGCGGTAGACGACGTTGTCGATACGCCGCTCGAGCTGCTGCAACAGCACGGTGCCGGTGACGCCGGTGCTGCGCTCAGCGCGCGCGAAGTAGGTGCGGAACTGTGCCTCGAGGACGCCGTATTGGCGGCGCGCACGCTGCTTGGCGCGCAGCTGGATGCCGTAGTCGCTGGTCTTGCGGCGCCGCGCCAGGCCATGCTGGCCGGGAAGAAGCGCGTTGCGCTTGTCGAAGGTGCAGTTGGTGAGGCACTTGCTCCCCTTGAGGAAGAGCTTGGTGCCCTCGCGGCGGCAGAGGCGGCAGACGGGTCCTGCCTGGTTGGCCATATCTCTTCCTAGACCCGGCGCCGCTTGGGTGGGCGGCAGCCGTTGTGTGGGATCGGGGTGACGTCGGTGATCGCCGTGACCTCGAGGCCGGATGCCTGGAGGCTACGGATGGCTGCCTCGCGGCCGGCCCCGGGTCCTTTGACGAAGATCTCGATGCTCTTGAGCCCGTGCTCCATGGCGCGCCGGGCCGTGCTCTCCGCAGTGATCTGCGCTGCGAACGGGGTGCTCTTGCGCGAGCCCTTGAAGCCCTGCCCGCCAGCGGATCCCCAGGCGAGCACGTTGCCCGAGGGATCGGTGAGGCTGACGATGGTGTTATTGAAGGTGGCGAGCACGTGCGCGTGGCCGACCGCGATGTTCTTGCGCTCGCGGCGCCGGGTGCGGACGACCTTCTTCTTCTTGGCCATGGGTTACTTCTTCTTCCGGCGCACGCCGACCGTCTTCTTGGGCCCGCGCCGCGTCCGCGCGTTGGTGCGGGTGCGCTGACCACGCACCGGCAGACCGCGGCGGTGGCGGAGGCCGCGGTAGGTGCCGATCTCCATCAGGCGCTTGATGTTGAGCGCGATCTGACGGCGCAGGTCGCCCTCGACCCGACCCTGGAGCTGCTTGGCGATGAGGTCGCGGAGCTTGCCAACCTGGGCGTCGGTGAGGTCGCGAGTGCGGATGTCCGGTGAGACCTGTGCGAGGGTGAGCAGACGCCGGGACGTGGTCGGCCCGATGCCGAAGATGTAGGTGAGTGCGACCTCGACCCGCTTGTCACGCGGAATGTCGACGCCGGCGATGCGTGCCACTTCTCTCTTCTACCCCTGTCGCTGCTTGTGTTTCGGATTGGCGTCACAGATGACCCGGACAGCACCGTGCCTCTTGATGACCTTGCAGTGGTCGCACATCTTCTTGACTGAGGCCCTGACCTTCATCGCTGTTGCACTGTCCCTTGTCGAATGTCGTGGCTACGCGAGCCGCTGGAGGATGCGTCCCCGACCCGGATCGGCGGCGCTGAGTTCGACCTGCACCCTGTCGCCCGGCAGGATGCGGACCGCCTGGAGGCGCGCCTTTCCGGCCGGATGGCAGAGAACCCTGTGGCCGTCGTCCAGTTCGACCCGGTAGAGCGAGTCGGGCAGGGGCTCGATGACCCTCCCGACCAGGGGCTCAGCCACGCCGCTGGTAGAGGCGTGCGGAATCTGGCTGTACGGCAGCCGCAACCGACAAGTATACGGAAACCTGGCGTGGGGGAGCAAACGCGGCCGCCCCGACCGGCGCTGCCGGCGCGGTCACTCCGGAGCCGCTTCCGAGCCGCCCTGGGCGCGTCATGGTGTCGGCTTGGCGGTGGGCTTGGGCGTCGCGGTGGGCGACGGCTTGGGCGTCGGCGTCGCGGTCGGTGACGGCTTGGTCGTCGGCTTTGGAGTCGGCGACGACGTGGCCTTGGGCGTCGGCGTTGGCGCCGTGGTCGGCGTCGGGCTCGGGCTCGGGCTCGGCGACGGCGTCGGGGAGGCTGACGCACTGGCCGTTGGACTGGGGGTTGCGGCGGCAGTCGACGATGCGACGGGCGGAGTCAGCTCAGAGGTCGCGCCGCGCCGCAGCGCGGCGGCGACTGTCGGTGCCGGAGTGGGTCGCCGCCGATTGCTCGGCGAGCCCGGCGACCGGGTGGGGATCGGGCCGAGGGTCACCCGGACACCGCTCCCGGGGCCAGCGGTCAGGGGACTGACCAGGGCGTCCCCGGGAACCGCCACGATGGCCGACGACACCCCCGCGCGGCCGGTTTGGCCGGTCGTCGAGGGGTCCAAAGCGAGCGCTCGCCCCACCAGGAGCGGTGCCGCCAGCAGGATCGTTGCACCGATCGCGGCTCCAGCCAGCCTGCGGCGTCCACGGCGACGGACGGCGCCCCTCGGCGCTCCCGCCGCCAGCTGGGACACGGCGGTCATCAGGGCGGCCGCGCCTGCATCGCGCCAGCAGTCACCGAAGAACGCGCGCCCGACCTCGTCGGTGTCGGCGAGCAGGTCCCGGGCCGCCGCGGGCAGAGCGCCTTGGTCGCCGAGCCCGCGACGCACCAACTCACGCGCGGCCACCGGAATCGCTCCCTGGTCGGAGCCACTCGTGAGAGTGTCGACCAGGACCAGGGTGAGGGCCCGCAGGTCGCGGCAGGCGGCTGCCCCCGCGGCTCGAGGCCCCTGCAGCTCAAAGACCAGCGGCTGGTCCTCGGCGCGCGACACGGGCGTCGGCTCATCGAGCGTGACCGCGCCGTTTGCACCGATGCCGATGACCTCGGCGGTCACAGCACCGTGCACCCTGCCCGACTGGTGAATGGCATCCAGTGCTGCGAGGCTGCGCTCGTACACGAGCAGCACCCCGGCCAGGTTCAGCACGGGGCCACCGTCGATCAGCCTGGCCAGCGGAACCGCGGAGCGCGTGGACGGCCGTACGCGCAGTCGAAATACCCCCACGCCCGCAGTATCCGCCATCACGCCCTCGGGTCCGCCCGATCAGCTTGCTGTGGCGGCGGCCTCCACCCTGTTGGGTCGCACGGTCAAGACCTCGGGGCCATCCTCGGTGACGGCGACCGTGTGCTCGAAGTAGCAGGAGAGCTTCCCGTCGACCGTCACCACCGTCCAGCCGTCGCGCAGGACGCGCACCTGGGCGCCGCCGACGTTGACCATCGGCTCGATGGCCAGGACGTAGCCTGGCTTGAGCTGGTTGCCGGTGCCCGCCTGGCCATGGTTGGGAACCTGCGGCGGCTCGTGCATGTTGCGGCCGATCCCGTGACCGACGTACTCGCGGACCAGCGAGTAGCCCTCGGCCTCGGCGTAGGTCTGGATGGCGTGCCCGATGTCCCCGATGGTGTTGCCCGGGCGCGCCATGGCGATGCCGCGCTCGAGGGATTCGCGCGTGACCTCGATGAGCCGGGCCACCTCCGGACTGGGCTCGCCGCACGCCACTGAGAGACCGCTGTCCGCCCACCAGCCATCGAGGATGAGTCCGCAGTCGAGCGAGACCAGGTCTCCGTCCTCGATCACCCTGGAGCCGGGGATGCCGTGGACCACCTCGTCGTTCACGGACACGCAGAGGGAGTTGGGGTAATCCTGGTAGCCGAGGAAGCCGGGAATGCAGCCGTGGTCGCGGATGAAGGTGTCCGCCTCGCGGTCGAGATCGAGCGTGGTGATGCCGGCACGCACCTCGCTGGCGAGGTGGGCAAGGCATTCGCCGAGGATCTTTCCCGACACCCGCATCTTGTCGATCTCCTCGGGGCGCTTGAGACGGAATGCCTCCACACGGGCTGCGGACAAGTCAGGCGACCTCGCCCGCGTCGAGCTGGCCGCCGAAGATCGTGAGGATCGAATCCGTCACCGCCTCGATCGGAGCGTGCCCGTTGACGAACTCGATACGGGTGCCGTGACTCTCGTAGTAGCCGATCACGGGCGCGGTCTTCTCTTCGTACACGCGCATGCGCTCGACGTATGCCTCCGGGCTGTCGTCGGCGCGGTGGTCGACCTCCGA
>JALZAG010000228.1 GCA_030948445.1 Candidatus Dormiibacterota bacterium | reverse complement strand
CGAAGCGGCTGGACCGACCTGGTGCTGGGTCCGAACCGCCCGGCTCGCGTTGTCAGCGGCTTGATCACCGGGTTGCACATTCCCGAGTCGAGTCATCTGCTGCTGCTCGAGGCCGTCGCCGGGCGGCGGCCGGTCGGCGATGCATACCGTGCTGCTGTCGAGCGCGGCTACCTCTGGCACGAGTTCGGCGACGCAATGCTCTTCCTGCCCTAGGTCTGCGCGACCACCGCGTCGACGATGGCATCGATCGACAACTGGTCGACATCGATGACCACGGTGGCGAGCCTGGCAAACCCGGGCTCGCGTTCGCGGATCAGCGCGGACAGCACCGCCGCCGGGTCGCCGCCGAGCAATGGGCGGACGGGATCGCGATGTGTGCGGGCGGCCAGGGTGGCGGCCGTCGCGCGCAGCCAGACAACCGAGTTGCCGGACAGTAGCTCGGCACCCGCGGGGTCGAGTGCGATGCTCCCAGGCGCTCCAACGACAGCGCCGTCGGACAGGTCCAGAGCGCCCGCAAGGATTTCGTGCTCGAGACGATGCAGCGCGTCGACGCCATGGTCCGCGAGGAAGGACGCCGCGTTCTGCCCGGCCCGCGCCAGCAACGCGGCGTCGTTGTCCGCGTAGCGCACATGCAGCCGCGTGGCCAGCGCGGCGCCGACGGTGGTCTTGCCGGCGCCCATCATCCCCAGGAGAACGATGTGCCCGCGAGTGGGACTGCTCAGCGTGCCGCTCGCCGTTGTCCGACCCGGCTGTGCCGTGCTCCATAGGCGAAATAGAGGACCAGGCCGATGGCCATCCAGATGACAAAGCGCAGCCAGGTCACCGCTGGCAGGTTGAGCATGAGGTAGAGCGAGGCGAATACTGAGAGGACTGGCGTCACGGGCATCCCCGGCGTCCTGAACGCCCGCTTGAGGTCGGGCCGCGTGCGGCGGAGCACCAGCACGCCGATGGCCACGAGAACGAAGGCGAAGAGAGTTCCGATGTTGACGAGGTCTGCCAGTTCGGTGAGCGGCACCAGCAGCGCGACCAGCGCCACCACTCCGCCGGTGACCAGCGTGGTTCGCACCGGCGTGCCGGTCCTCCGGCTCACCTTGGCGAAGGTGCCGGGCAGGAGTCGATCGCGGCTCATGGCGAAGAACACACGGCTCTGTCCGAGCATGAGGATCATCATCACCGTGGTGAGCCCTGCGAGGGCGCCGATGGAGATCACCGTCGCGAAACCGGGGTGGCCAACGGCTCGGAAGGCTTCGGCAAGCGGGGCGGCGATGCTGAGGTGATTGAACTTCACCATGCCCGTCACCACCAGCGAGACCGCAACGTACAGCACCGTGCAGATGGCGAGCGACGCGATGATCCCGATGGGTAGGTCTCTCTCCGGCTTCCTGGTTTCCTCAGCGGCGGTGGCGACAATGTCAAAGCCGATGAAGGCGAAGAACACCAGGGCTGCGCCAGTGAAGATGCCGCTGATGCCGAACGATCCCGGCGCAACCCCAATGGTCTGTAGGAGTGACGGCGTGCTCACCGCCCCGTCGGCGGGGGGCGTGCCTGTTGGCGGGATGAAGGGCGAGTAGTTGGCGGCGTGGATGTAGAAGAGCCCGGCCACGATCACGAAGAGAACGATCGCCACCTTGATGGCGACGACCACCAGGTTGACCTGTGCGGACACCTTGATCCCAAGACAGATGACACCGGTGAGAACCAGCACGATGGCGGCGGCGAGGAGGTTGTGCCGGTCGCCGATCAGCGCGCTGGGCACAGTGATGCCCGCGGCCTTCAGCAGGTCGACGGCATACGTCGACCAGCCGACAGCGACCGTGCTGGCGCCCAGCGCCAGCTCGAGGATCAGGTCCCATCCGATGATCCAGGCGACCAGCTCGCCGAGCGTCGCGTACGAGAAGGTGTATGCCGACCCTGCGACGGGCACTGTGCTGGCGAATTCCGCGTAGCACAGAGCCGCGAGCCCGCAGGCGATACCCGCGACCACGAACGACAGAGCGACGGCTGGACCGGCCTGCACGCCTGCCGCCTTGCCGGTGAGCACGAAGATGCCCGTGCCGATGATCACGCCGACACCGAAGACGGTGAGATCGATTGGCCCGAGTGTCCGTCGTAACCCGTTCTCGGGGTCGTCGGTGTCCTTGATCGACTCCTCGATCGTCTTGGTTCGCAGAACGTTCATGGCACTGCTCCCTCCAGGACCACCCACCGGCACGGCGGGGCGGAGCATAGGCGGGCGGTACCGCGGTGATCCAGTGGAGGCTCCGGCGACTGTCCTAGGCGTGCGTCAGGTCGCGGGCGAACTCCGCGAAGTTGTTGACGTACCGGCGCACGTCCTCCTGGCTGTGCTGAACGGACAGTGTCCAGTTCTCCTCAGCCCCCGGCGCCATGAGTACCCCGCGGTTGCTCTGGTACAGCCACGACAGGTAGGGCACTGCCTTGTCGATGTCGAGGTAGTCGCGATAGTTGCGGACCTTCTCCTTGCGATAGGTGACACAACCCCGCGCCGCCAGGGTCAGTGCATGGAACGGTAGATCGTGCTCAGTGATGACGGCGTCGAGCCCCCCCTGGAGTTCCTCTGCAAGTGCGTCGAAGTGTGCGTAGGCCGAGGGGGTGAGCACCTCGAGCAGGGTCGCGCGCGACGCCGCGGTGGTCAGGGGGTTCCCGTTGAAGGTGCCCATCTGCGCGACCCTGCCGTCGGTGATCGTGGCCATGACGTCCTCGCGTCCACCGATGGCCCCGCAGGGGAGGCCGCCGCCGATCGCTTTGGCCAGACACACCAGGTCGGGCGTGACGCCGAAGCGGTCGGACGCCCCTCCCGGCGCGATGGTCACGCCGGTCTTCACCTCGTCGAAGATGACCAGCGCACCGTGACGGTGGGCGATGTCGCGGACGCCTGTGAGGTAGCCGTCGTCCGGCAGCACGATGCCGATGTTCATCATTACCGGCTCAACCACCACAGCCGCAATGTCGTCATGGGCGGCGAACGCACGTTCCAAGGCGTCGAGGTCGTTGAAGGGCACCACAGTGACCAGATCCACAGTTGCCGCTGGGATCCCCTCGCAGTACGGGACCGAGTTGGGCTGCTCGACCGGGCCCATCAGGTCGCGGGCGGGTTCGACGCTGACCAGCAGCGAATCGTGGTGCCCGTGGTACGACGCTTCGATCTTGACGAGGCGTTCGCGCCCCGTGAATCCACGAGCCAGCCGCACCGCATCGAGAGTGGACTCGGTGCCGCTGTTGGTGAACCGCCACTGCGGCTGCGAGAAGCGACGGGCAAGCTCTTCGGCGACGGCCACGTCCTCGGGGACCGGCTGCGCGAAATGCGAGCCGCGCGCCATGCGGTCATTGACGGCGCTCACCACCGCCGGATGAGCGTGGCCGACCACCATGACCCCGAACCCGTTGTGGAAGTCGACGTACTCGTTGCCGTCGACGTCCCACACACGGCTGCCGCTGCCGCGGTCGATGAACACGGGTTGTGGCGGGGTGTCCTGGAACGACGACGGCACGCCTCGCGGCATTGAGTGTGTGGCATTCTGCCACAGCTCACGCGAACGCTGACGCTTGGCAAGGAACTCACGCTCCTCCTGCGCGGTGAGCTCGGCAACGCGGCCAGCGTCGATGCGGGTGTTCGTCGTGTCAGCTGGCATGGTGGGCCCTCGTTGGTGCAGCTGGTTCAGCCGCGGGGGTGTGGCCGGAGACAGTCTCGACTGCTTTCTCGAGGATGTCCAAGCCGGCGGTCAGTTCTTCGTTGGTGATGGTGAGCGGCATCAGCAGCCTGATGACATTGTCGTGGAGGCCGGCACGGAGGAGCGCGAGGCCGCGTGCATGCGCCTCGCGGAGCACGGCAGCGGCCAGATCCGGCGCCGGCTCCCGGCTCGAGCGGTTGTGGACCAGCTCCATCGCAGTCATCGCGCCGAGCCCGCGCACGTCGCCGATGAAGTCGTGCCGCTCTCGCATGTCCTGCATGCGGCGAATTGCCTCGGCACCGATGCGACGACTGCGCGCGCAGATGTCGTCGCGGTCGATGACGTCGAGGACGGCAAGGGCAGCGGCGCAGGCGACGGGATTGCCGCCGAAGGTGCCGCCGAGGCCCCCCGGCGCGGGCGCGTCCATCAGGTCGGACCGACCGATGACGGCGGCCAGTGGAAGACCACCGCCGAGGGATTTGGCGAGCAGGATCAGGTCGGGCACAACGCCCCAGTGGTTGACAGCGAAGAGCTCGCCGCTGCGCCCCAGGCCCGTCTGGACCTCGTCAGCGATCAGCGGAATGTCCAACTGACGAAGAAGGCGCGACAAGCGCGGGAGGAAGTCA
>JALZAG010000211.1 GCA_030948445.1 Candidatus Dormiibacterota bacterium | reverse complement strand
TGGGGCAGCGTCACGATGGTGTCGTCCAGCGCTGTGGCGGCACGCGCGATGCGGTCACGTCCGCTCTGCTTGGCGGAGTACATGGCGCGGTCGGCGGCCGCCAGCAGCTGCTCGAGGTCGCGGGCGTGCTCCGGATACGCTGCGATGCCGATCGAGGCCGTCAGGCGGGGCAAGCCACAGCCTTCGGGCAGTGCGATGTCGCGCACCGTCACCCGAATTGCCTCCGCCACGACGGCGGCGCCATCAGCGTCGCAGTCCTGGAGGAGGGCGACGAACTCCTCGCCACCGAGCCTCACCACGGCGTCCATGCCACGCACGGTCGAGCGCAGACGGGAGGCGACGCGCTGCAGCACCAGGTCGCCCGCGGCGTGCCCGCCACCGTCGTTCACCTTCTTGAAGTGGTCGAGGTCCACGAGCAGTAGGGCGAGCGGCTTGCCCTCACGGGCGGCCCGCAACAGGTCGCGCTCGCCCGTGTCGCGCAACCAGCGGCTGTTGTAGAGGCGGGTGAGGGGGTCGGTCATGGCCGCGCTCAGCAGCTCGGCGTACAGCTGCGCGTTGCGCCATGCCGCGGCCGCGATGTGGGCGAAGAGCGAGGCGGCTTCCAGCTCGCGGTCGCTGAACCTGCCCAGGCCCAGCCGCCAGCAGTTGATGATCCCGAGCTTGTGCTCGCCGGCGACCAGAGGGATCAGCAGCAGGGACTCGTTCACCACCGGCGTCCCGGGGACTTGGCGCGCCAGGGGGTGTTTGGACGTGTCCGGGATGTTCTCTGGCTTGCCGCGAGCGAAGGCCCACCCGGTGAGCCCGGCATCGAGCGAGAAGCTGTCGGCGAGCAGCTCATCTCTATCGGTGCCCGCCGCGTACATCGGCACCATCCGGTGAGTCTCGTAGTCGGCGGCGAAGATGGCCATCTCGCTGACGGGCACCACCCCACTCATCAGCTCGGCCATCACGCCGACGATGCGGACAGGGTCGTGCTCGTTCTGCAGAGCCAGCGCGGCCGAACTGAGGGCTCGCGGCAATCCACGGCCCCGCAATGTAGGAGCTGCCGAGGCGGGCAGCAGCGGGGCCTCGGCGGGACCTGCGGCGTCGGGCTGCGGGGTTTCTCGGGTTCGCGACACGTGCTGGCGGGCGAACCAAGCCTCGTCGACCACCTCGATGTTCTCCAGGCCGTCGATCGGCGCGGTGAGCACGGGCTTTCCGGGGAGCCATCCCTGCCCGAACATGACCCCAAGTGTGGACAGCATCTCCTCCTCGGCCTTGGTCTCGATGCCTTCGGCGATGAGCCGGGCGCCGATATGGCCACTGAACGAGAGCAGAGCCACCACCAGCGCTCGGCGCGCGCGATCAGAGTCGACGGCGTGGATCAGCGAGCGATCCACCTTGATGAACTCGGGGCGCAGCTCAGCGATGACGCGCATGCTGGCGTGACCCGCCCCGGCGTCGTCCACGGCGATGCGGAACCCAGACGAGCGGACCTCAGCGGCAATGCGCTGTAGGCGGGCCAGGTCGGTGACTGGCTCGCGCTCACTGAACTCGAGCACCACTGATTCCGGGTCCACGCCGGCCCGACGCACCGCCTCGTTGAGAGCGGCCATGCCCGCCCTGTCGAGAAGGGTGCCAATCAACACGTTGACGAAGAGGTCCGCCTCGCCAAGCCTGGGCGCCTCGGCGAGCGCGGCACGGAGGCAGGCAAGGTCCACCCGGTTCTGCATGTTGAGAGACGACGCCGAGGCGAAGAGCTCGTCGGGACTGCTGACCTGCCCACGCGGCGGAAACCGTGCCAGGGCCTCGTACCCGATGACACTGCCGTCGTGGAGGCGGATGATCGGCTGGACGGCGGCGGCGATCGAGTCGTCCATCAGCAGGGAATCGAGGACGCGTCGCAGGCGCGCGTTGGGGCGCGCCGGGGTCAGAGTGGGAAAGCGTTCGACGTCAGGCTTGGGGTCTGGCCCCCAGCAGGCGGCCAGCATCGCCGCCGCCGCCTCGATGGTCGACACCAACTCTTTAGAGCACCCCGGGCCCCAGACGCTGAGCACCGCGGCGACCGAATCCCGGGCCATCACCGGGACGGAGATGACGCTGCCCTCCTCGCCGGCGGACGGCAACGATCGAGCCAGGTCTGACGCCCCGATGAGACTCCTGAGTGTCTCTGCGGCGCCAGCCGGTCCGCAGTACGGGCTGTGCAGCTGGACGGGAGCACGGAGTGCCTCGACACCATCAAGAGGGATTCGCAAACCAACCAGGCGGCTGGCGAGCATGGGTGTGACGCGCAGCTGCAGGCCGGGGGGGACATTGATGGCCACCACGACCGCCACATCTGAGTGGATGGTGGCGATCGAAGCCGCTACGTCCAGTGGCGCCAGGGCGCGGACCACCTCGAGCGCAGCGGCATCCGCCTGCGCGATCGCGGGCAGGCGCTGTCCCAGGCGCGTGAGGGCGGTCAGCCGGGGGTCTTCCATCGGAGGGCGCACGGGATCAGTGTGGTGGGGTCCGATTTGTCGGCAGTGACGAACGCGTCGCGTCCCGGCGGCGGAACGACACGCGCGAGCGAGCGGGTCAGGGCGCGGCCGTTGCCGCAGCGATGCGCGCCCTGAGGTCGTCGGTGTTGACCTCTCCCAGGAGCTCCGCCGAGATGCGGCCTCCGCGGTCGACCACGAACGTGGTTGGCGGTCCGGCCACGGCGTAGTCGACCACGATGGTTTGCCCGGTGTCGATGAGGCTGTCGTACGGCATCGCGTATCGCATCTGGTACGCCTTGGCCGCCGACTCGTCCACGTCCACGCTCACGCCGACGAATCGGACGCCACTCAGTGCTTCCTTCCGGGCGAGGGCGTTCAGGGCAGGCTGCTCAGCCTGGCATGGCGCGCACCACGAAGCCCAGAAGACCAGCACCACGACCGATCCCTGGAGGCCCCTGAGGGAAACGGCGCGGCCCTCGAGCGAGGTGCCGGCCAGCGCTGGCGCCACGTCGCCAGGCCGGGTCCCGCTGCGGGGCGTCGGCGCCCCGCCCTGGGTTGCGCTCCCGCACCCGCTCAGAAGGACGGCGAGCACCAGCCAGAAGGAGCCGCTTCGCCTCATCGTCGAGCGCAGGGCGCCGGCGTTGTCAGCCGCCGAGCAGCGCGGCTGACGCGGCCAGCGCGAAGACCGCGGCCAGGTAGAGCAGTGAGTAGTGGAACAGGCGGGCGGCTCCGCGCATCCCGCGACCTCGCAGCGCGCTGACCCCGAGCACCAGGTAATAGATGTTGAGGGCCGCGACCGGAACCGCATAGACCAGACCGAAGGCCAACGACGGAAGCAGACTGACGATCACCAGCACCGCGAGGTACGCGAGGATGGCGCGAAGGGTGGAGCGCTCACTGGTGACCGCGGGCAGCATCGGTACCGTTGCGCCAGCGTAGTCGCGACGGTACACCAGGGCCAGGGCCCATGAGTGCGGCGGCGTCCAGAAGAAGACGATCGCGAAGAGCACGATGGCGAGCCAGCCGATCTTGCCGGTGGCGATCACCGAGCCCACCAGCACCGGCACCGCTCCCGCCGCACCACCGATCACGATGTTCTGCGGCGTGCGTCGCTTGAGGGTCATCGTGTAGACACCCACGTAATACGCGGTGCCCAGCAGCGCCAGCGCCGCCGCGGCCGCGCTGGCGGCCCACCACAGCACGACGGCGGCCAGTGCGTTGAGCGCCAGGCCGAAGGTCACCGCGTGCCACGGCTGGAGGCGGCCGCTGGGAAGCGGCCGGTTGGCGGTGCGCCGCATCACCGTGTCGATATCGCGATCCCACCAGCAGTTGAGCGCTCCGCTACCCCCGGCCGCGCAGGCTCCGCCGACCACCGCGGCGACGACCTCGCGAAGGGTGGGCAAACCGCGAGCCACCACCACCATCGCGGTGAGCTCGGTAATCAACAGCAGCACGATGATGCGCGGCTTGGTGAGGCTGAGGTAATCGGCGACGACCGCGCGCGCCCGCGCCACGGGCGCTGTCAGCGGAAGCCGCACCGCCGCCGGGCGGGTGCCGGCACGCGTGCTCATGCGTGCACCTCGGTCCTGCTCCGCGCCTCGGTGGCTGCCAGGCGCGCGTCGTTCTCGAACCAGCGCGCCATGATCCACACCACGGCAGCCACGAACGGGATGCTGGCTGGCACCCACATCACGCCGGCGGCAAGCTGTTGGTCGGCCAGCGCACTGAGACGACCACTTCCCCCGTACGCGTACAGCACGCCGGGCGCGTAGCCGATGTACACCGCCAGCAGCCAGCTGCCGACCAACCCGGTCAGCACCACCACGGAGCGGCCGATCAGCCCGATGGTCGGCTCCTCCGCAGGCCGCGGCAGCGACGCGGTCCAGAACAGCAGCCCCACCCCAAGGAAGGCGGTGTGCTCGAGGTTGTGAACGAGGTCATCGCGCAGGGTGAGGTTGTAGAGCGCCGGGATGTGCCAGAGCCACATCACGGCGATGAACGCGATCACCGCGGCCGCCGCGGCGAGCACGCGACGGCGATGGGTGGTGAGGAGGCGCTGCGGAGCGCCGGCACGGGCTCGCGCCTGGGGACCGAAGGCGTTCGATGCGGTGTCCCAGGGGCGCGCCAGCACGATCAGCGGCGCGGCCACCACGAGCAGCAGCACGTGCTGAACCATGTGAGCCCATTGGAGGTGCAGGGCGAAGTCGTCAAGAGGTGAGAGCAGGGCGACCAAGATCACCGCGATGCCGGCCACGAGGAACGCTTTCTGGATTCGCGTGGGGCCGCTGCCGGCCAGCCGGCGCGCCCCTTTGCCGTAGATGAGTACCCCGGCGGCAGCGGCGACGAGGGGAACGGGCTCAGCGTACCACCCGCTGAACAGCGAGCCCAGGGAATCCACGACCGCTCCGCGTCGCGCTCAGACGAGCCGTGCGAGTAGGAAGACGAACGTCGACACGGCGAGCATGTACCCCCAGAACTCCGCGAAGCCGCGCAGGTGGCGCGTGGCCACCAGGGGATGGGCGGAGCGGGGTCCGGGCAGGACGATGGTGAACAGCCAGAGCATTCCGACCAGGATCTCGACGATGAGGACGGCGAGCCACATCTCGGTGACGGCCGTGTAGGTGCCGTTGTTGATCACCCAACCGGGCGGGTCGGTCGCATGGTCACCAAGGTTGTACTGGTACCAGACGCGCATTCCCCCTGCGGCCAGCGCGAGAAGCACTGCAATTCCCCCGAGCGCGCGCGCACTGCGGCCACGCCGCGCCGCGGCAAGCGCCCCGAGGACCACGACCAGGCAGGCGAGTTGGAGCAGCAGGATGATCCCCATCGGCACGGACGCCAAGTCAGCGATACCGTCCGGCCGCCACATACCGTTGTTGTTGTTGGCGCGCAGGTAGAGATACGCAAAGAGAAAGGCGCCCATCAGCATCGTGTTGGCCGCGAGGAAGAGGCGGATGCCGACCAGGAATGTGTGCCGCTGGGTGGTCTCGTCGGTCTGGTACACGGCCGTCGCGTCGGTGCTCATTCTGTGACTCCCTCGGGCATCGCCATGCCGCCACCCAGGACCGCGGGCCGGCGATCGTCACGGTCGTAGTCGTAGGGCAGGCCCCAATCCTGCGGCGCAGCCTCGAAGTTGTGGACTGGTATCGGAGTGGGCATGCGCCACTCGTTGCCGCGTGACTCCCAGATGTTGGCGACCCGCACCCGCGCCGGCTTGACGATTGTGTCGTACACGAGCATGACCAAGAAGTACAGCATGCTCGCGCCCAGCACGA
>JALZAG010000182.1 GCA_030948445.1 Candidatus Dormiibacterota bacterium | reverse complement strand
GCCATCGCTGTCACCGGCATGACCTCGCCGGTGACGTTGCTCGCGCCGCTGACAGCCACCACCGCGATGCGGCCACCGCCAGCGCGCAGCGCCGCCTCCATCGAGCCGAGCAGCGCCGCGGGTGATGCAGGCGGCGGCAGATGTTCGACAGTGCCGAGCCGCCGCCACGGCAGCATGTTGGCGTGGTGCTCCATCTCGGTGGTCAACACCGTCGAGCCCGGTGGCACGCGCAGGCAGGCGGCGAGGTGGTTGATGGCGTCGGTGGTGTTGCGCACGAAGACCACCGAATCGGTGTCGCGAGCGCCGACGAACGTGGCCACCGCCTGGCGAGCAGCTTCGTACAGCCGGGTGGACACCTGCGAGAGGTGGCCCGCCCCGCGATGGACACTGCTGTACCAGGGCAGGGCAGCCGTCACCGCGCTCACCACCGCTTCCAGCGCGGGGGTGCTGGCCGCGCAGTCGAGGTTGACGTACCTCCGCATCGAGCCGTCGGCGAGCGGGACGTCGATGTCAGCGCCGCAGAGGCGGGGGAGCGCTCCGGTGATCATGCCAACACCCTACGCCGAGCGAGCCCGCGGCGACCGGTCACCTCATCAGCCCGGGCGCTCCCCGCCGGCGACGACTCGGCCCGCTCGGATCACGGTCTCCGCCGGGTTTGCCCCGAGGTGGTAGGCCACGTCGATCCAGTGGGCGGTGGCGAGGATCACCGCGTCGCACCGCAGCCCGGCGCGCAGGATTCCGCGGTCCTGCAGGCGCAGCGCGGCCGCGCCCCCGGAGGTGGCGGCGACGAGCGCCTGTGCGGGTGTCAGACCGGCGGTGGCCACGGCCAGAGAGATCATCAGCGGCATCGACTCGCTGTAGCAGCTGCCCGGGTTGCAGTCGGTGGCGATGGCGACAGACGCGCCGGCGTCGAGCAGGCGCCGGCCGGGCGGGGGAGGGCCACCGAGCACCAGCGCGGCGCCGGGCAGGATGACGCCGGTCACGTCGGCTGCGGCCAGGCTACGAAAGTCGTCGTCGGTGCCATGCTCGAGGTGGTCTGCGCTGGCCGCATGCAGCGCGGCGGCGAGCTGCGCGCCGCCACTGTGGCTGCGCTGCTCGGCGTGAACCTTGACCCCGAGCCCGGCCTGCTGCGCGGCGAGCAGCACACGACGGCACTCGTCGACTGTGTACGCGCCCTCCTCGCAGAACACGTCGCAGAAGCTGGCGCGCGAGGCGGCGGCACGCACACCACTGCTGCAGACCCCGTCCATCAGTGCCTCGCGGTCACCATCGGGGGGCGCGTGCAGCGGCAGGTAGGTCGGGACGATGTCGGGGATGTCGTCCTCATGGCCCACCATCACCGCGGCATCGAGCTGGCGCATCTCGGCGTCCTCGGCGAGACCGTAGCCGCTCTTCACCTCGACGGTGGTGGTGCCCGTCTCCTGCATACGGCGCGCCCGCGCCGCTGCCGAGCGGGCAATCTCGTCGACCGTTCCGGCGGCGGTGCTGCGCACCGTGGCGCGGATGCCGCCACCGCGGCGTCCGATCTCCTCGTAGGACACGCCCTGTGCACGCTCCGCAAACTCTGCGCTGCGATCGCCGAGCCACGCGATGTGTGTGTGAGCGTCGACGAAGCCCGGGATCACCGCGGCGCCGTGCGCGTCGATGTCGATGACGTCGGCGTGGAGCGCGGGGAACGTGGCCCCGGAGGCGGCCCCGGCATATGTCAGCGTCCCGCCCTCGGCGATGAGCACGGCGTCAGTCACCACGCCCGGCGCCTCGCCGCGCGCCGGGTCACACGTGGCCAGCACGCCGATGTTGCGCACCACCAGCGTGGGTGTGTGCCGGATCACCGCGATCCCCACTGCACTCGCAGTGCCACTCCAGCGCACAGGGCTGTGAATGTCGCTGCCATCAGCCGCACCGTGATGCCGGCGACGTCCGCCAACGCGTCGACCTCGCAGATGTCGACGGCGCCAACGTCCTCTTGGCGCCCGAGAAGGCGAGCCGTGGCGAGCAGGTCGGCGGGGAAGAGCCCGCCTGGCAGGCTGGCCGGGCACGCCGGTGCGAAGGCGCGGTCGACCACGTCGATGTCGATGTCGGCGTAGATCACCTGGGCTCCGCTGGCGCGGAGCTCGCCAAGCGCGCGCAGCACCACTGTCTCGATTCCCTGGCGGCGCACCGTCTCGACGTCATGGACGTGCACGCCCTGTTCCTTGGCCCACCGGGCGTGATCGGCGGCGTTGCCGAAGGGGTGGATGCCAACCTGGGCAACCCGATCTCCGCGCAGGCCACCCTCGATGAGCTCACGAACTGGCGTGCCGTTGGCGGAGCCGTCGGTGGCCGGCCGGCAGTCGTGGTGAGCGTCGAGGGTGAGCAGTCCCCACGTCAGGTCCGGGCGGCGTCGCCCCATCCCGAGAAAGGCGGGGCGGGTCAAAGAGTTGTCGCCACCAATGACAACAACAAGCGAGCGGTCGGGGTCGGAGCCGGCGACGGCATCCTCGATGCGCTGGTGCGCCGCGGCGGCGTCCGGGTCGTCCCGGTCGCCCTCGACGTCGCCGGTGTCGCGCACGGAAACCGCGCCGATCTGCGCCCCAGTCCCAGCGTCCCAGGTGGGGAATCGCGCCAGCGCCTCGCGGAACGCCGCCGGGGTCGCCCACGCCTGCGACGGGCTGATCGAGGCCTTCGAGATCGGCGCGCCCACGACCACCATGTCCGGGGCGCCCTGGCTCCCCGAGGCCAGCCACTCGCGCATGTTCACCTCAGCTGCTGCCGAGCATCGGGATGCGCACGTCGCGCTCGCGCGCGGCCACCACTGCCGCCTCGTAGCCGGCGTCGGCGTGCCGCATCACCCCGGTGGCGGGGTCGTTGCGGAGCACCAGCGCGATGCGCCTGTCGGCCAGCTCGGAGCCGTCGCACACCACCTGCGCGCCCGCGTGGATCGAGCGCCCGATGCCCACGCCGCCACCGTGATGGACGGCCACCCAGGTGGCCCCACTGGCAGTGTTGAGCAGCGCGTTGAGGATCGGCCAGTCGGCGATGGCGTCGCTGCCGTCGCGCATCGCCTCGGTCTCACGGTACGGCGACGCCACGCTGCCGGAATCGAGGTGATCACGGCCGATCACGATGGGGGCGCGCACCGCGCCGCTGCGCACCAGCTCGTTGAAGCGCAGGCCAGCTCGGTGACGCTCCCCGGCGCCAAGCCAACAGATCCGAGCGGGCAGCCCCTGGAATGCGACACGCTCCGCTGCCAGCGCGAGCCAGCGGTGCAGTGACTGCTGCTCCGGGAACAGCTCGACGAGCGCCGCGTCGGTCACCGCGATGTCCTGGGGATCCCCGCTCAGGGCCACCCAACGGAAGGGACCGCGGCCCTCGCAGAACTGCGGGCGGATGTAGGCGGGCACGAACCCGGGGTACGCGAACGCCCCCTCGAATCCCCCCTTGACCGCCTCGCCGCGCAACGAGTTGCCGTAGTCGAACACCTCCGCCCCGCGATCCTGGTACGCCACCATCGCGCGGCAGTGCTCGGCCATCGATTGGCGCGAGGCGTGGATGTAAGCCTCACGATCGCTCTCGCGCAACCGCGCCGCCTCATCGAGAGACATCCCCGCCGGCACATAGCTGAGCGGGTCGTGCGCGCTGGTCTGGTCGGTCACCACGTCGACGGCGAGACCAGCCTCGAGCAAGGCCGGTAGCATCTCCGCCGCGTTGCCGACCACGCCCACCGAGAGCGAGCGGCCCTCCTCGCGAGCCACGTCGCACTGACGCACCGCGTCGTCGAGGTTGTCGGCGACGACGTCGAGGTAGCGCGTGTCCAGGCGTCGCTGCACGCGATGCGCGTCGACGTCAATGCACAGGGCCACGCCCCCGTTCATGGTGACAGCGAGCGGCTGCGCGCCACCCATGCCACCGAGGCCCGCGGTCACCACGAGCCGGCCTCGAAGGCTGCCGCCGAAGCGCTGCCTCGCGACAGCAGCGAAGGTCTCGTAGGTGCCCTGCAGGATGCCCTGGGTGCCGATGTAGATCCACGACCCCGCGGTCATCTGCCCATACATGGTCAGCCCGGCGGCCTCCAGGTTCCAGAAGTCCTCCCAGGTCGCCCACTGTGGCACCAGCAAAGAATTGGCGAGCAGCACACGCGGCGCCATCTCATGGGTGCGGGCGACGCCCACCGGCTTTCCGCTCTGCACCAAGAGGGTCTCGTCATCGGCGAGCTCACGGAGCGTGGCGACGATTGCATCGAAGCATTCCCAGCTCCGCGCAGCCCGGCCGCTACCACCGTACACCACGAGGTTGTCGGGATCCTCAGCCACCTCCGGGTCGAGGTTGTTCATCAGGCAACGAAGCACCGCTTCAGTCTGCCAGCTCTTGCAGCTGATCTCCGTCCCCCGCGGCGCGCGCACCGGTCGTGCGCCCGCACTCATCGCAGCTCGTC
>JALZAG010000123.1 GCA_030948445.1 Candidatus Dormiibacterota bacterium | reverse complement strand
GCGCGCAGGGCGGCCACGTCTCCCGCCGGGCCCCCGCCCAGCACCACGACCCGCGGACTCACGAGTCGCCGGCAGTCTTCGGGTCGGAGGACGCCGCCAGGTCGGCATGCTGAAGGGTGCCGTCGCTCGCCTCCTTGCGGGCCAGGATCGGCGACGAGGCGATCGCGCTGTTGATGATCCGCTCCTGCTCGATGTGGTGCGAGCCGGCCGAACCCTCGGACGGGCTGGCCCGGCGCGGCCGGCCGATGTAGTCCCAGCGGATGTCGTAGGGGCGCCGCTTGCCGATCGGCCGCGAGAGGTGCGGCCACGCACCCATGTTGGCCGGTTCCTCCTGCACCCAGTAGATCTGTTCGAGGTTGGGGTAGGTGCGGATCAGCGCGAGCACGTCGTCGACGGGCAGCGGGTTGAGCAGCTCGATGCGCACGATCGCCAGGTCCTCGGCCTCGCGACGGTCGGGGTGCAGCTCCAGCTCGTAGTAGACCTTCCCCGTGCAGAGCAGCATGGTGTGCACGTTCTTGCGCTGCTTGGGACTTGCCGATGTGACCGGGTCGTCGAGCACCGCGCGGAATTCGCCGCTGGCGAGCTCGTCGAGCGTGCACGACGACTCGGCCAGGCGCAGCAGCCGCTTGGGGGTCATGATCACCAAGGGCCGTGCCGTCGGGGCGATCGCCTGGTCGCGGAGTAGGTGGAAGTACTGTGCTGCCGTCGAGCAGTTGGCCACGCGCATGTTGCCGTGCGCGGCGAGTTGCAGGAAGCGCTCCAGGCGGGCGCTCGAGTGCTCCGGACCGTTGCCCTCGTAGCCGTGCGGGAGCAGCATCACCAGTCGTGACCGCTGTCCCCACTTGGCCAGCGCCGACGAGATGAACTGGTCGACCACCATCTCGGCGTTGTTGACGAAGTCGCCGTACTGCGCTTCCCAGAGCACGGTGGTTGTCGGGTCGGCGGCGCTGTAGCCGTACTCGAAGCCGAGGCAGCCGACCTCACTGAGCGGGCTGTTGTAGACCTCGAACGTCGCCTCGGCGCCGACCAGGTTCTGCATCGGGACCCACTGCGCGCCTGTGCGGTCGTCGTGGAACACGAGGTGGCGCTGGCTGAACGTGCCGCGCTGCGTGTCCTGGCCGGAGAGGCGGATGGGATGACCCTCGGTGAGCAGCGACGCGAAGGCAAGCGACTCGGCGGTGCCCCAGTCGATTCCCTTCCCCTCCCTCGCCGCCGTTTGGCGTCGTTCCAGCTGCTTGGCCAGCTTGGGGTAGACGTGGAAGTCGTCGGGTGCGGCGATGAGCTGTTCGTTGAGCGTGATCAGCGTGTCGCGCGCCACCCGCGTCGATGGCCGCGGCGTCTCGGTCTCGGCGGCCGTCGACTCCTCGGACTCCTCGGCCACATCGCTGGCGAGGGTTGCCTTCACCTTCTTGTGCGCCTCGGCGATGGCCCCGTACGCGGTCTCAAAGTCGTTGGCGCCGTCGGCCTCGGTGATCAGCCCTTCGGCGACGAGCTTGTGCATGTAGATCTCGCGCGCGGTGGGGTGCTCCTTGATCTTCTGGTACATGAGGGGCTGGGTGTACGAGGGCTCGTCGGTCTCGTTGTGGCCGAAGCGGCGGTAGCCGATGAGGTCAATGACCACGTCGCGGTGGTACGTGCGCCGGTAGTCCCACGCCAGCCGCACCGCGTTGATGCAGGCCTCGATGTCGTCAGCGTTGACGTGCACGATGGGCACGTCGAATCCTTTGGCGAGGTCGCTTGCGTACCGCGTGGACCGAGCGTCGCTGGCATCGGTGGTGAAGCCAACCTGGTTGTTGGTGATCAGGTGCACCGTGCCGCCGGTCGCGTAGCCGCCCAGCGATTGCAGGTTGAACACCTCGGCGACGATGCCCTGGCCGGCGAAGGCGGCGTCGCCGTGGAGCAGCACCGGCACCGCGGCCATGGGATCGACATGCAGTGTGCTCGAGGTGCGTCGCGTCTGCTCAGCGCGGGTCCAGCCCTCGACCACTGGGTCGACAGCCTCGAGGTGCGACGGGTTGGAGAGCAGGCGCACGGCGATGCCCTTGCCTGTGTCGGTGATGTACGTACCGGTGGACCCGATGTGGTACTTGACGTCACCGGTCGGTGCGTCGTTGAGCGAGGCCACCGCGCGGCGCATCTCGCCGCGCTCGAACGCCACCAGGATGGCGGCGTACGGGCGGTTGACGACGTGCGCGATGGTGGCCAGCCGTCCGCGGTGCGACATGCCCATGACCACCTCACCGATGCCGTCGTCGGCGATGGTGGTCAGCAGACCCTCGAGCATCGGGATCATCGCGTCGACGCCCTCTGCCGAGAACGTCTTCTGGCCGATGAAGGTGCGGCGCAGGTAGCGCTCCATCGCCTCGACCTTGGTGAGCCGTTGCAGCAGGCGCCGCTTCTGGTCGGGGCTGAACGGCATCCGGTACGCGCCCGACTCGATGTGCTCGCGCAGCCAGACGCGTTGTTCGTGGCTGGCGATGTGCTCGATCTCGTAGGCGATCGTCCCGCAGTAGGTGCGCCGCAGGTTGGGCAGGACCTCGGCGAGATTGCGTCCAGGGACGTACACGCGCAGGACGTCGGCGGGGATCAGCTCCATGAGGTCGGGGGTGAGGCCGTACGTCTCCGGCTCCATTGCCGGGTCACCGAACGGCGGCGTCCCGAGCGGGTCGAGATGGGCGCCGAGGTGGCCGTGGGTGCGGTGCGCCTTGATCAGCGAGGTGGCGGCCTGCACAGCGGCCAGCATCTGCCGCGACGGTGCGGCGCTCGGCGCAGCACTCGCCTCCGCCGCAGCGGGGGCGGCTGCCGGGCTCGGCGCTGCGCTGCTGCGGGGGATGTCGGCGGCGGGCTGGCCGATGCCGAGGCTCCCGAACACCGATGCGTAGAAGTCGCCCTCGCCGTCGAGCAGGGCCTGGATGCGGCCAAGGAACTCGCCGGACTGCGCTCCCTGGATGACCCGGTGGTCGTACGTCGACGTCATGGTCATGACCTTGGCGACGCCCAGCTCGCGCAGCCGTGACTCCGGCACCTCTTTCCACTCCGGCGGGTAGCCGAGCGCGCCGATGGCGACGATCGTTCCCTGTCCGGGCATCAACCGTGGCACCGACGCCACAGTCCCGATGCCGCCGGGGTTGGTCAGCGTGATGGTGGCGCCGCGCAGCTCATCGGCGGCAAGGGTGTTGGTGCGGGCGCGCTCGATGAGTCGTTCGTACTCGCTGTGGAATTCTGCGAAGGTCCGAGTGCCGGCGTCGGTGATCACCGGGACCACCAGGAAGCGGCTCCCGTCCTTGCGCCGGCTGTCGACGGCCAGGCCGAGGTGCACACCGCTGTCGACACGCGCCGGTTTGCCCTGCTCGGTGCGTGCGAAGTGCGCCGACATCTCCGGCATCTCCGCCGCGGCGCGCGAGATCGCGTAGCCGATCAGGTGGGTGAACGACACCTTGAGGTGCTTGCCGGCGGTGGTGAGCCCGAGGTTGAGCTCACGCCGCCGGGCGTCGAGCACGGTGACCGCGACACTCCGGAACGACGTTGCGGTGGGGATGTCCCTGCTCAACTCCATGTAATCGACCAGCGACGCAGCCGGGCCGCGCAGCTCCACCGTCCCCTCACCGGCAGGCGCCACCGGGGCAGCGCTCTTCGCCGGCGCTGCCGCCGGGCCCTTGGACGCCGCGGTGACGTCGGCGGCGCGCACCAGGCCACCGGGGCCGGTGCCGGTGGCGGCCGCAGGGTCCGTCCCCTGGATGGCAGCGCGGCGGCGGGCCAGGGGGGAGGCATTCACCGCCGCTGCGGCGCCCGACGGTGGCTGCGCTGGGGTGGCCGCGGCCACTTCCTCAGGTGCCTCGGCCTCGCTGGGCGCTTCCCCGGCCTCGGCGGACCCGTTGCTCGCCGCCGCGGCGGCGTCGGCCGCCGGCTCCGGAGCCGCAGTGGCATCAGCCGCGGGCCGCGCAGCGGCCCCGTTGGCTCCCGCAGCGATGGTCGCGAGCGTGGCCCCCACGGAGACCGTCTCACCCTCCTGGGCGACGATCGCCTCCAGCGTTCCCGCGGCCGGTGAGGGCACCTCGACATCCACCTTGTCGGTGGTGACCTCCACCAGGGACTCGCCCTCGGTGACGCTGTCACCGACGGCCTTGAGCCAGCGGGATACGGTGCCCTCGGTGACGGATTCGCCCATCGCGGGGAGGGTCAGAGGGACGCTGTCAGGCACTGGGTGAAGAACTTCCGGTCACGGGGCGAGATGGTCGCACCGCGATGACGATTCGGGTTGT
>JALZAG010000087.1 GCA_030948445.1 Candidatus Dormiibacterota bacterium | reverse complement strand
TCGCCGCGCACAGACCAGGGCGCGATCCAGCCGAGCACGAGCCGCGAGGCTTGGTAGCGAGCACACAGACCTTTGCTGCCCGCCTCGCCTCGGCGATTGCGGGCACGGGGTCGATGCTGTGCCTCGGTCTCGACCCGGACGGCATGGCGGACGCCGCGTCTGCAGAGCGGCAGTGCCGGCAGTTGCTCGACGCGACGCTCGAGAACATCTGCGCGGTGAAGCCCAACCTGGCGTTCTTCGAGCAGTTCGGCAGCGCCGGGTACGCGGTGCTCGAGAGGTTGCGCGGGGCGGTGCCCCAGGACCGCGTGCTCATCCTCGATGCCAAGCGGGGCGACATGGCCAACACGAGCGCGGCGTACGCACGCGCGTTGTTCGATGTGCTCGGCGCCGACGCGATCACGGTCAACGCACTGCAGGGCGGGGACGCCGTCGCGCCCTTCCTTGAACGCCCGGGACACGGCGTATTCATCCTGGCTCGTACCAGCAACCCCGGCGCCGCCGATTTCCTCGAGGCGCCGAGCGGATCTGATGGCATGGCGCTCTACCAGCGGATCGTCGTACACGCACAGAAATGGGACACAAGCGGTGGCGCCGTCGGCTTCGTGGTGGGTGCCACCGCACCGCACGCCGTCGCAGAGGTCCGCCGCCTGGCGCCTCGCGCCCCGCTGCTTCTCCCGGGGTGGGCGCCCAGGGAGGGGCGCTCGAGGGCACCGTGGCGGCCGCACTCGATGAGCAGGGGGCCGGAGCCATCGTGGCGGTGAGCCGCGGCATCGCCGCCGCCGCGCAGGGCCCGGCCGTAGCCGCCCGTGAATACCGCGACCGCATCACCGCGGTGCGCTCCCTGCGTTGACCGTGGCGCGGGTCGCGATTGTCGAGGACGGTCGTCATCTGGCGCACGGGTGGCCCGGCCATCCGGAGCGTCCCGAGCGTGTCGAGGCGATTCGTGCTCACCTGCAGTCAACGGCGGCGCTGCGGAACCTGCCTCGCCTGGCTGCAGACCCGATCGACGACCAGGACCTGCTGCGAGTTCACGACGCCGCCCACATCGCGCGAGTCGCCGCCCTGTGCGCTGCCGGCGGCGGACACCTTGATCCCGACACGTACGCGACGCCGTCATCGGACCTCGCCGCCCGAGTGGCTGCGGGCGGAACCGTGCGCGCTGTCCAGGCCGTCGCCTCCGGTGAGTTCGACGCCACGTTCGCGGTGTTGCGCCCCCCCGGTCACCACGCCACCACCAGCAGCGCAATGGGCTTCTGCCTCTACAACAACGTTGCGGTTGCGGTGGCGTACGCGCGCGCCATGCTCGGATTGGGTCGTGTCGCGATCGTCGACATCGATGTGCACCACGGCAACGGCACCGAGGCGACGTTCTGGAACGACCGGAATGTGCTGTACGCGTCGCTGCATCAGTCTCCGTTCTACCCGGGGACCGGAGCCGGGGATGACCGCGGGGGCGCCGAGGCGGCCGGGCTTACCATCAACGTGCCTCTCATCGCGGGGACGACCGCGGCGGTGTGGCTCGAGCACTTCGACCGGGACGTCCTCCCCGCGGTCCGCGCCTTCGAACCGGGCTTGGTGGTGGTGAGCTGCGGCTTCGATGCCCACCGCGACGATCCTCTCGCCGGCCTGTTGCTGGAGACCCAGACGTACGCGGCGGTGGCGGAGCGACTGGTGGCCCTGCGCGAGCTGCCTTCGGCACCGGGCACCGCGTGGGTGCTCGAGGGCGGCTACGACCTCGACGCGCTCACCTCATCGACGCAGGCGGTGCTAGAGGTTCTCATCGGAGCGTGACCACGGTGCGCTACGGTGGACAGGCGATGCGAAGAGGATGGATCGGCGCCGTTGTCGCCACGCTTCTGCTCGCCGGATGTGGCGACAGCGCATCGCCAACGGGTGTTGCCACCAACCCAGTCGTGCAGGGCGGAGGGTCCGCCGGTGCGGGCCCGACGCCATCGCACGCCGCCGCGTCCGGGGTGCGCACGGTGCTCAGCCCGCTGGGGTTGAACATCCGCCAGAGCGCGTCGGTGAGCTCAGCCAGGCTGGGCACCGCCGCCCAGGGCGCCGTGCTCCAGGTTGTCGGTCGGAGTGACCAGAATGGCGGGTGGTACCAGGTGCAGGGGCAGACGGTCAGCGGTTGGATCACGGCGGACCCCAGCCTCACCGCGGCCGGGCAGTTCACCCAGTACCAATCACAGGATCGTCAGTTCAGCGCGCTCTACCCACAGAACTGGACGTTTGCCGAGAGCACCACCAACGTGGTCTTCCACCCGGTTGACGGCGACCAGACCATCGTGGCGCGCAACGGCGCCCACACCGCTGATTTCGGTCCCGCCGGCGGCGCGGGGTTCAACGCATCGGGGCAGGAGACGGCGATCGTCTGCGGGGTCACGGCCGACCTCAATGAGTACACCCACGTTGGTGCGGCGGCGCCATCGCCGGCACCGGGCACCGCCGGCCCGCTCGCGCTCCTCGCGCAGGTTCGGCTGCGCCTGGACGCCACCCACGCGCTCGCGCTCGACTTCAACTACAGGACTGCAGGCGACCTCGATGTGTTCAGCGCCTTCTACAACTCGATGACCTTCCCATTCCCCCAGTGCCAGCTGCCGGCGCCCAGCCCCTCGCCGACGTGACCTTTCAGACGATCTGGTGACCGATGCCGTGTGAGAGCAGGGTGCTGTGCGCGGCTGACATGCCGACGGCGCTGATGGCGAGCATGGCGACGTAGGCAAGGCCGATTGCGAGGCGGACATGCGACGCCAGCGGCGGCGGGTCCTGGCCGGCACGGGCTCGCCGGAAACGGCCGACGGTGCTGAAGATCCCGAACAGCAGGATGATGACCAGGAACGGGTTGAGCGGCGCCCCGGTCGCGGCGTAGCCGCCGATCAGGATGAGGATGACGCCGATTCCCATGACGTTCGCCCACTTCGACACGGCGCTGGCCACGCGGCCGCCATCCAGTGGCGACATCGGGATCAGGTTGAAGAGGTTGATGAGACAACCCCAGTAGGCCAGGGCGAGGAAGAGGTACCGCGTGTTGCCGTCCGGCAGGGACAGTGCGAACACGTAGCAGAGCAGCGCCGCAGCCGTGCCGACGACCGGGCCACCGATGGCAACGATCGCCTCCTGGCGCGCGTCGCGAAAACCCTTGGTGGTGACCACAGCCCCGAAGCCGAATAGGAAGAATGGTGCGGAAACGGGCAAATGCTGGGCGCGCGCAAAGAGCATGTGACCGCTCTCGTGCACCGCGATCAACAACAGCGCCCCGAGCCCGAACTGCCAGCCGAAGAGACCGATGTAGATGAGCAGGGAGAGCCCGAAGCTGATGAAGGTGCCGCTGAGCTTGCCGAACTTGAGGAGAACGAAGCCGTACTTGAAGAGTGCGGCGAGGGCAGCGACGACCCCGCCGACGACCCCGCCCCGGCGCTGCTGCGTGTGCGCCGGGGATCGGTGGACCGATGACGGTGAGAGCGGCGGTTGGTACGGGCTTCCCTCGGCGCGCCAGGTGTAGGCGTCCCCGGTCGGCACCAGCGATGGAGGTGGCGGCGGCGGTGCGGGTGGTGTCCAATCGCTGCCGTCCACAGCCGGAGACGGCGGAGCTGGATCGGCCATGCCTTTGATCATCGCACCGCCTCGGGCGCCAACCGCCTGCGTCGAGGCGGGTGGGAGTCGGATCCTCGCGCTTGGCCTGGCTAGCGAATCGCGACCAGGACGCGGTCAGCGAGGTGCTGCCAGATCGTCCCCACCTCCGAGAACCCGGCTTGGCGGAGTCCTTCGATGTGGGTGGCGAGGTCGGCGTGGTGTTCGTGGTCGGGGTGCTCGTGGTGCCGCTGATTTCGCTCGGCGACCTCGGCCGCGAGACCAGGCACCTGTTCGACCGCAGCCCACCACTCCTCCCAGGTCTCCCCGGGGGCGGCATCGGCGGCGTCCGGCCGTTCTCGGATCGACCGCGCCGCGCCGGCCAGCCGGGGCAGGTCTGGCGGGAACTCCATGCGGTCGCCGTTGACGAACACGCCGCCTGGCGCGAGGACGGTGCCAAGGTGGCGGTAGAGCGCGGCCAGCGCGTTGGGCTGGAGCCAGTGCAGCGCCGTGGTGGACACCGCCGCGTCGGCTCTCCCGTCAGTGGCGGGGCTCCACCGCGAGCGGAGGTCGGCGTCGAGCCAGTGGAGGCGACCGCCGTAGTCCCCCAGGGCGTTGCGTCCGATGGCGAGGAGAACGGGGTCCATGTCGATCGCGGTGACGCGCGCGCCTGGAAGCCGGTCAAGGATTCGCCGCGCGAGCGAACCAGGACCGCTGCCGAGGTCAATGACGGTGGGGGCGCCGCCACACAGCGCTTCCACGGTGTCGATGATCACCGTGAAACGCGCCTCTCGGTCGGGCATGTACGAGCCCTGCTGAGCCTCCCAGCGTTCGAGCCAACGGTGCCAGTCGGGTGCGGACAGGTCTGCGCTCATCAGCTGATTGTCAGAAAAACTCGACCGGCACCGCGTCGGAGGTGAGCAGCGCTGGCCCCACCGCCCCCACGTATCACCCCACCCCCACGCGGGAGACCGGCCGGCGAGGAAGGAGACCTGCGTGTGACAGTATTTGCCTCCCCATGCCCGCCACCCATGTGATCGGACTGCTGCTCGGTGCCGAGGAGGACTGGCCGGTCGCGTTCGAGTCGCTCCTGGAGCGCGTGGCGCCCTCGGTGGTTGCTGATGGAGCAACACACCGGTTCAGCACCGAGCGCGTCACCATCGAGCCTTTCAACCTCCGGGCGGAGCCGCGTTATTCGCTGATCATCGACCGGCTGGCCTGGTGGTACCACCTGCCGCGCGAATGGCTCAAGAAGGTGGCCCTGATGAACAGCGTGCACCTGCTCAACAATCCGTTCACGTTCCAATCGATGGAGAAGCACGCCGCCTACTGCGCGATGATGCGCCTCGGCCTGCGTGTGCCAGAGACCTGGATGGTCCCCAACAAGGTTCCGCCGGACAACCCGCGATTCCCAACCACAGCTGAGCGTTACCTGCGCCACTTCGACCTCGAGGCGGTGGCAACCCAGGTGGGCATGCCCCTGTACATGAAGCCATTTGACGGTGGCGCCTGGGTCGGGGTGACGCGCATCGAGGACAGCGGTACCCTCCGCCGCGCGTACGATGAGTCTGCGGAGCGTCTCATGCATCTGCAGGCGGCCGTGGAGGACTTTGACGTGTTCTCACGCAGCCTCGGGATCGGCGCGGAGACCATGGTGATGCGGTTCAACCCGTCACGCCCCATGCACGCGCGCTATTCGGTGGCCC